>CAYFPW010000146.1:0-4306 GCA_964345055.1 uncultured Steroidobacteraceae bacterium
CGTGAGCGAGTTGGCGCACGTGGCGAGGACATGCTCTTCTCCGATGTCCATGAGGCGCATCGCGCCTATGGCAGCCGCACCGTTGATCTGCAGGCGCGTGTCCGCGTTCGAATCGTCGAGCACGTACGTGACGCCGAAGGCAATCTGAAACCGCGGCTGCGCACCGTGAAGACCACGGTTGGCCGCTCTCTGCTGTCCGACATCCTGCCGAAGGGGCTGTCCTTCGACCTGATCAATGTGGACATGACCAAGAAGGCCATCTCCGGCGTGATCAATGCGTGCTACCGCTCGCTCGGTCTGAAAGAGACGGTGATCTTCGCTGACCAGCTGATGTATACCGGCTTCCAATACGCCACGCGTGCAGCCGTATCTTTCGGTATCGACGACATCGTTATTCCGGAGCAGAAGGCGAAGCTGGTTGCTTCCGCCGAGCGCGAGGTCAAGGAAATTCAGGACCAGTACAGCTCTGGTCTCGTGACCAATGGCGAGCGCTACAACAAAGTCGTCGACATCTGGTCCCGTGCAAATGACCAGGTCGCCAAGGCGATGATGGAAAAGCTGGGCAGCGAGGATGCAACGGACTCGCACGGCAAGAAGCAGCGCCAGAAGTCATTCAACTCCATCTTCATGATGGCAGACTCCGGCGCGCGTGGTAGCGCAGCCCAGATCCGTCAGCTGGCGGGTATGCGCGGCCTGATGGCCAAGCCTGATGGCTCGATCATCGAGACGCCCATCACGGCTAACTTCCGCGAGGGTCTGAACGTTCTGCAGTACTTCATCTCGACGCACGGCGCCCGTAAGGGTCTGGCCGATACCGCGCTCAAGACTGCCAACTCGGGTTATCTGACGCGGCGTCTGGTCGACGTTGCGCAGGATCTGGTTGTCACGGAGCCTGATTGCGGCACGTTGAATGGCTTGGCAATGGCGCCCTTGGTCGAGGGTGGTGACGTGGTCGAAGGACTCGGCGAGCGCGTGCTCGGCCGAGTCGTCGCCGATGACGTGCTGAAGCCGGGTACCGAGAATTCGCTGGTGCCGCGTGGCACCCTGCTGGATGAGGCTCTGGTGCGCCTGCTCGAGAAAGAAGGCGTGGATCAGGTCAGTGTGCGTTCGCCAATCACCTGCCAGACGCGTTATGGCGTCTGCAGTGCCTGCTACGGACGTGATCTGGCGCGTGGCCGTCTGATCAACATTGGTGAGGCAGTCGGTGTCATCGCAGCCCAGTCGATCGGTGAGCCTGGCACACAGCTGACGATGCGTACCTTCCACATCGGTGGTGCGGCCTCGCGTGCTGCGGCGGCCTCCAGCGTTGAGATCCGTAACAAGGGCGTGTTGCGATTCCATCACATCAAGACCGTGGAGCATGAGAAGGGGCATCTGGTTGCCGTGTCGCGCTCCGGTGAAATCGGCCTGGTCGATGAGTTCGGTCGTGAGCGTGAGCGCTACAAGATTCCTTACGGCGCCACAATCAATGCGAAGGAAGGCAGCGCTGTCGCGGGTGGCCAGATCGTCGCGACCTGGGATCCGCACACCCATCCGGTTGTCACCGAAGTGTCCGGTATCATCCGCTTCAACGACTTCGTGGATGGCCTGACGGTGACCCAACAGGTCGACGAAGTCACCGGCCTGTCGAGCACAGTGGTGCTTGATTCGAAGCAGCGTGGTGGCAAGGACCTGCGTCCGACGATCAAACTGGTGAACGCCAAGGGCAAGGAAGTGACCTTTGCCAACACCACCATTCCGGCGGTGTACACGCTGCCAGCCGGTGCGTTGATCAACCTCGAGGACGGCGCCAAGGTGTCGGTGGGCGACATCATCGCCCGCATCCCGCAGGAATCCTCGAAGACTCGCGATATCACGGGCGGTCTGCCGCGCGTTGCCGACCTGTTCGAGGCACGCAAGCCGAAGGATCAGGCCATCCTTGCCGAGAAGACCGGTACGGTCAGCTTTGGCAAGGAAACCAAGGGCAAGCGCCGGCTCGTAATCACCGATGAGCGTGGTGAGAAGTACGAGGAGCTGATTCCGAAGTGGCGCCAGCTCAATGTCTTCGAAGGCGAGCAGGTGGAGCGGGGCGAGGTGATCGCCGACGGCGAGCCAAACCCGCATGACATCCTGCGTCTGCAGGGCGTTGAGGCACTGGCTAATTACCTCGTTCGCGAGATCCAGGACGTCTACCGTCTGCAGGGCGTGAAGATCAACGACAAGCACATCGAGGTGATCATCCGCCAGATGCTGCGCAAGACCGAGGTGCTGTCTGCTGGTGAAACTACGCTGTTGCGTGGTGAGCAGCTCGACCGTGCGCGGGCGATGGAAATCAACGACCGTACGCAGAGTGACGGCAAGGAAGCCGCCAAACTGCAGCCGGTGCTGTTGGGTATCACCAAAGCCTCGCTAGCAACTGAGTCCTTCATCTCCGCGGCGTCGTTCCAGGAGACCACTCGCGTGCTGACTGAAGCCGCAGTACGTGGGCTCAAGGACGACCTGCGCGGCCTGAAGGAGAACGTCATCGTGGGTCGCTTGATTCCGGCCGGTACGGGATTCGCAGCCCATGCCCATCGCCGCCTGAAGCGCGATGATTCCAATCGTCGTAGTTTCATGGATGTCGGCGTTGCAGCAGCCGATGGCGACGAGGGTGGCGGCGTCAGCGAAGAGGAAGGCGCAGCCGGCTGATCCATCCCGGGCAGAATGGGCTGGCGCACGCAGAGCTGATTGCGTGCGCCAGTTCCGCCCGATGCCTCGGAAGCCCACCCTCTGGGCACCTTCCCTGCTTTTTTCCGTTGTCATTTGTCCGCCGGTTCGCCGGCCGGTACAGCCTGAATTTCGGAACTGAGATAGTGTCTTTTCTGAGACCAATAGAGCATTTATTGCCTTTATTGTATTCGTTATTGAAACAATGACGTTCATCTCGGGCGCCGACCGACCGCGACCACCTGGCCGGACTGGCTTCGCCTGCCCAAGCCTCATGGGCAGGCATTGGGCGGGTTGCGCCGGGGAGGTTGCAGGGGCGTTTTAAACGCCTACGGCAGCCGGCCTAAAGTCGGTTGCAACGAGGCCCGGGAAGCGTTGACTTACCGGGGGCCGGTTACCTAGAATCGCCGGCCTTTGTTGGGCCGGCCAAATATCCCGGACCCAGACTTTGTATTAGTAGCCGGGCCGCCCGATGAGGGCGGCCCGGTGCATCTTGTGCGTCAGGAATTTCGATCGGGAGTTTGAATGGCCACTACGGCTCAGCTGATCCGTCAACCCCGCCGCAAGGCGGTGGAAAAGACCAAGGTACCCGCACTGGGTGCATCACCTCAGAAGCGCGGCGTTTGCACCCGTGTCTATACGACTACCCCGAAGAAGCCGAACTCGGCACTGCGTAAGGTGGCACGCGTGCGCCTGACCAATGGCTACGAAGTCAGCAGCTACATCGGTGGTGAAGGTCACAACCTTCAGGAGCACTCGGTGGTGCTGATTCGCGGCGGTCGCGTCAAGGATCTGCCGGGCGTTCGCTATCACACGGTCCGCGGCACGCTGGACTGCACGGGCGTGGCCAACCGCAAGCAGGGCCGCTCCAAGTACGGCGCCAAGCGCCCCAAGAAGTAATCCAAGGAATATCAGATCATGTCGCGTCGCGCAGCAGCCCCTACCCGCACGATTCTCCCTGACCCAAAGTTCAAGAGCGAGATGCTCGCCAAGTTCATGAACGTCGTTATGGAAAGCGGCAAGAAGTCCGCTGCCGAACGCATCATCTACGGTGCGCTGGATCGCATCAGCGAAAAGACTGGACGCGGTGGCGCAGAAGCCATTGAAGTCCTGTCCTCTGCACTGGAAAACGTGAAGCCGGTAGTCGAAGTGAAGAGCCGCCGCGTCGGCGGTGCCACCTATCAGGTGCCGGTCGAGGTGCGTGCCACACGTCGTCAGACACTGGCCATGCGCTGGGTCATCGAGGCCGCACGTGCGCGCACCGAGAAGTCCATGGCGCATCGCCTGGCGCACGAGCTGCTGGATGCCGCCGAGAACCGCGGCAGCGCAGTTCGCAAGCGTGAGGATACCCATCGTATGGCCGAGGCGAACAAGGCCTTCGCGCACTACCGCTGGTAAGCCGGGCGCCCGCGGGAAGTCTGTTCGTGGCACGCGCGACGCCTATTGAGCGGTACCGGAACATCGGTATTTCCGCTCACATTGACGCCGGCAAGACCACGACGACCGAGCGCATCCTGTTCTACACGGGCGTCTCGCACAAGATCGGCGAAGTCCATGATGGTGCTGCCGTCATGGACTACATGGAGCAGGAGCAGGAGCGTGGCATCACGATCACCTCCGC
>CAYFPW010000147.1:0-4271 GCA_964345055.1 uncultured Steroidobacteraceae bacterium
GTGTAAACGATCTGCGGCTCACCCTTGGCGGGCCGCGGAAAATAGAACAGGCGCAACGCCGGCAGATTGACGACCACCCCTTCGTGCGGTCCGTTCGGCAACACGAAGCGTGTGGGCACCACGATGCGACGCCCCGCGCCCGGCAGCCACGGGTCGACTCCCGGGTTGGCGCGCACGATCTCCTCGTACCCGATGTCGAAACGACGGGCGATGTCCGGCAGCGTGTCTTCCTGACTGGCGATGACGGTCTGCACTGCGCCCACGACACTGGCATTGGGATCGGCGAGCACGAAACGGTGCATGGCGTGCGGTGTCGGCAGCTCCGGAACTGGCGGCGATGCCGGCACCTCGACCACTGGCGGTAGCGGATTTGAAAGTGCTGGCCTGGGCGGCTGGTGCAGCAGGGAGCAGCCAGCGAGCAGCATGCCCACAACTGCCGGCAAAACGAAGCCACGGCGGTCTTCCCTGCGCATGGCGGGGCATTCTAGAGCAGGATGTCAGAGCAGAATAGGTTGATTGGGAAGCTCGTTGGGGCGCGCCCCGGCAGGCGGAAAATGCTGCGCTAGACAAGTTGCAACACCGCGCACGGCAAGGATCGCACCGCCCTCGAAATCGCGTTTGCGGAAAGACTGATGGACCTTTTCGCACAGCGACTGCCACTCACTCTGCGGAACCAGCCGGGCGATGCCGCGATCAGCGACGATTTCGACTGCGCGGTCGGCCAGCAGCACATAGACCAGCACACCGTTATTGGCTTCGGTATCCCAAACACCGAGTGAGGCAAATGTATGCAGAGCGTGTTGCCGGGCACTGTCACCACGCCAGATTGCTGAAAACCCCAGCGCGGCCTGCACCACAAAGCAGATCTCGCCCTGATGCTGCCGCTCGGCCGCTGCGATCTCGCGTTCTATGGCGGCACGGACTGAAATAGGGAAAGCTGCCTTGCCCCCCCGCAGCCCCTGCCACCAGTGAGTGAAGTAGCGTTGCAAACTCATTACCAGCGTCCCGAGGCGCCGCCGCCACCAAAGCCGCCGCCACCGCCACTGAAACCCCCGCTGCCGAATCCGCCGCCTCCGAAGCCGCCACCGCCAAAGCCACCGGGCCATCCGCCCGGTCCGCGACCCGAATACCAGCCCCCCGAGCTACCGGCAATCAATGCAAACAGGAAGCCCGCCGCAGCGGCCACTACAGCCAGACCGAGCAACGAGCTGACCACCCACAGTAAACCGCCTGCTGCCAGCCCGCTCAGCGTGGCACCCAGTACGCGACCGAACGCCGCACGGAGAACCGATGACAGCACGAGATATCCGATGATCAGGAAGGGCAGCAAATTAAGCCAGTTGGCGGTGCCCCTCCAGGCCCTGTCCGGGGGTGGCAAGGGCTCGCCGTCGACGACGCGCATCATCCGCTCGAGACCGGCGGCGACTGCAGAGGCGTAGCTGCCCTGCCGCAACAGCGGCACCATGACCTCATCGATGATCCGTTTGCTGGTGGCATCGGTCAGCGCGCCTTCGAGCCCGTAGCCGACTTCGATGCGCAGCGCCCGATCATCCTTGGCAATGAGCAGCAAAGCGCCGTCATCGGGCTTCGCGCGCCCCAGCTTCCAGTCCGTCGCGACACGCACGCCGAACTGCTCGATAGTCTCTGGAGCCGTTGTCGGCACGATGAGAACCGCGAGCTGCGCACCCTTGCGGGCCTCGAATGCCGCGAGCCGCGCGTCAATCTCTGCCTGCTCACCAGCCGTAAGCGTGCCAGTCAGATCGGTGACGTGGCTTTCAAGTTTGGGAACGGGCAGCAGGCCCTGCGCGCGCAGCGGCGCACTGGCACCCAGCACGACGAAGGTCAGCGCCAGAGACAATAACCAGGCGCTGAGAGTACGCATGATGACTAAGGTCGCAGTCCCGACGTGCCAGTTACCGGGCCGGCGGCGCGGCGGGCGCAGCGCCGAAATCAACCACCGGCGGCTTGGCCAGCGCCGCTTCATTTTCCACGGCGAAATTAGGCTTGGTGGCGTACTTGAACATCATCGCCGTCAGGTTGACGGGGAACTTGCGTATCGTGGTGTTGTATTCCTGCACGCTGGCGATGTAGCGGTTGCGCGCCACGGTGATCCGATTCTCCGTGCCTTCCAGCTGTGCCTGCAGGTCGCGGAAATTCTGGTCGGATTTGAGGTTCGGATAATTCTCGCTCACTGCGAGCAGGCTCTTGAGCGCGCTGCTGAGCTCGCCCTGCGCGGACTGGAACTTCCGGAATGCCGCCTCGTCGTTGATCAGTGCCGGCGTTGCCTGAATGGTGCCCACCTTGGCACGCGCCTCCGTGACACCGAGCAGCACGGCCTTTTCCTGATCGGCATAACCTTTGACGACATTGACCAGATTCGGGACCAGATCGGCGCGACGCTGATACTGGTTCAGCACCTCAGACCAGCCAGCCTTGACGGCCTCGTCCTGCGTCTGAATGGTGTTGTAGCCGCAGCCGCCGAGCAGGAGCGCGGCGACGGTCAGTGACATGAGTTTCAGGACACGCATGGGATTCACCTCAACTTTGATCGGCAGATTACCAGATGTGGATGCGCTCGTTGGGCGGCCGGTAGAGACGGTCGCCGGGCTTGACGGACCAGGCCTCATAGAAGGCATCGATATGAGACACCGGCCCGTTGACGCGGAACATATCCGGACTGTGCGGATCGACACTCAAACGCTGACGCAGATTGTCGTCGCGGAAATTGCGGCGCCAGATCTGGGCCCAGCCCGCGAAGAAGCGCTGAGCCGGCGTCAGTCCGTCGATGACCGGTGCCTTCCGGCCCGCCAGTGACAATTGGTAGGCCTTCCAAGCGATGGAGAGCCCGGACAGATCAGCGATGTTCTCACCCAGCGTCAGCTCGCCATTGACGTGTTGATTGTCGAGCACCGAAAACGCCGAGAACTGAGCCACCAGCGCTGCTGTACGCTCCTTGAACAGTCGCGCATCGGCCTCAGTCCACCAGTCGCGCAAGTTGCCCTGCCCGTCGAACTGCCGGCCCGAATCGTCAAAGGCATGACTGATCTCATGGCCAATCACCGCGCCGATTGCACCGTAATTCACCGCATCATCGGCCCGCTCGTCAAAGAACGGGGACTGGAGAATCGCAGCCGGGAACACAATCTCATTCATCGAGGGGTTGTAGTACGCGTTGACCGTCTGCGGCGTCATATGCCACTCGGTGCGATCCACAGGCTGACCCAGATGAGCCAGTTGGCGGCGATGCTCGAACTCACTGGCACGCATCACGTTGCCGACGAGGTCGGCAGACTCGATACGCAGCGCCGCATAGTCGCGCCATCGGTCCGGATAACCAATCTTGGTGTTGATGGCTGCAAGCTTTTTTCTCGCCTCAGCGCGGGTGACCGGAGTCATCCACGCAAGACCATCAATGGAATTGCCAAAGGCGCGCAGAAGATTCTGAACCAGCTGCTGCATGCGCTGTTTTGCAGCCGGACTGAAAGAGGCCGCGACATACATCTCGCCACTGATTTCGCCGACCGCTTCGTTGACTAGCGCTACGGCGCGCTTCCAGCGCTCGCGCTGCTGCTCGGTGCCCGAGAGCGTGCGCTCGTGAAAGGCAAAGTGCTGCTGGCCGAAGGCTTCGGGCAGATAGGGGGCAAAATGATCCAGCAAGCGGTAACGGCAGTAGGTGCGCCACTGACCCACACTGACTTCATTTAGCAGCGCAGCAACCGCCATGACGTAGCTGGGCTGGTCGATGTTGACGGCCACCACCTTGGCACCGATGCCAGAGAAATAGCGGTCCCAGCCGAGCGCGGGAGCCAATTGCGCCAGTTCTGCGCGATCGAGCTTGTGGTAAGTCGCAACCGGATCGCGGTTCTGAACCCGGGACCACTGCGCAGCGGCCAGCCGCTGCTCGATGTCGGTGATAGTGGCCGCACTGCTGGCGGCGTCGGCATCACCGGACAATTGCATCAGCTGGGATATGTAGCCGCGCAGCTGTTCGCGGTAACCGGCGAATCGGGCGTCGTCGCGCAGATAGTAATCACGATCCGGCATCGACAAGCCACCCTGCGTCACGCCGGGTAAGTAGGCGCTGGCATCGCGCGGATCCTGCTGCACATACCAGCGGAGCGGCACATTGATGTCGATGCTCTGAGCGTGTCCGAACCAGGCAACGACATCCGCCGACGTTTGCAGCGCATCGATGCGCGCCAGTTCGTCTTTCAGAGGCTGCAGACCACTCTCCTGAACCGCGCGCTCGTCCATGAAACTGGCATACAGCG
>CAYFPW010000148.1:0-4255 GCA_964345055.1 uncultured Steroidobacteraceae bacterium
CACGTGGTGCGCTGCTTCGAGAACGACGACATCGTACATGTCTCCGGCAAGATTAATCCGCTGGCCGATATCGACGTCATCAACACCGAGCTGGCGCTGGCCGATCTCGAAAGCGTTGAAAAAGCGTTTGCGCGCGCCGAAAAAGCCGCCAAAGCCCAGGACAAGGACGCCATCAAGCTGCGCGATGTGCTCGGCCGCGTGAGGGCCGTACTGAATGAAGGCCGTCCCGCGCGTGCGCTGGGGCTGGATGACAACGACCGCGCGCTGGTGCGCGATCTGCATCTGCTGACCATGAAGCCCGTGCTCTACGTCGCGAACGTGCAGGAGAGCGGCTTTCAGGACAACCCGCTGCTGGCCGCCGTCGAGAAGCTCGCAGCTTCCGAGCGCGCGCAGGTGGTGGCTGTGTGCGCCGCCATCGAAGCCGAGATCGCGCAGCTCGACGATGCCGACCGCAAGGAATTCCTCGACTCCATGGGGCTGGAGGAACCGGGCCTCAATCGTGTCATCCGCGCCGGCTATGCACTGCTCGGCCTGCAGACCTATTTCACTGCCGGCGTGAAAGAAGTGCGCGCATGGACCGTGCATGCCGGCAGCACCGCACCGCAGGCCGCGGGTGTCATCCACACCGACTTCGAGCGTGGGTTCATCCGCGCCGAGGTCATCGCCTACGAAGACTTCATCCGCTGCAAGGGCGAAGCCGGCGCGAAAGAAGCCGGCAAGCTGCGACTGGAAGGCAAGGAATACATCGTCCGCGAGGGTGATGTCATGCACTTTCGGTTTAACGTCTGACACGCTGCCAGAGCCGGGGCTGGGCGAATCGCCCAGCCTTCAAGCTCACCACCCACCGCTCCCCGTGGTTCCCTGACAATTTTTGACTGTCGGGAGGCCGTTACAGGCCGTTTTCCGCGTCGCGGTCTCTTTCCAATGGGGCCGGACTGTTGCACATTTCTCGGCCTAATAGGACCGGTCCAACCGGTATCAGGATAAGGGGTTTTTTCTTCGGGGGTTTTCATGAGCAAGGGCAAACTGATTTTTGCGGGCGCGCTCGCCTCGCTGGTGGTCGTGGCAATCGCGCAGCAGAAGTATCGTGATCCGCGCAGCTTCGAATACAAGGAAGCTCTGAAGGACACCAAGGCAGTGACTGCCACGGAGCGCAGCACCGGTGGTTATGGTGACCAGCCGCGCGGTACCGATGACCCGCTGTTCGTTGCGCAGGAACTACTGGGTCGACCCACAGATCGCTCAGTCACGGTCAATGTCGCTTCCCGCAAGGATGTGGATGCTTACTTTGAATACGGCACCAAGTCGGGGGCCTACACCGGCCGCTCTTCGACCTATCGCTTTGCCGCAGGCGTTCCCACCAATGCCTTCATCGGTGATCTGAAGCCGAACACCCGTTACTTCTATCGCATGCGTTACAAGCTTGCAGGCGCTGCCGATTTCGCCACGCGTCCCGAACACTCGTTTATGACGCAGCGCCCACCGGGCAGCGCCTTCACTTTCGTCGTGCAGTTCGACCCGCATCTGTTGGCGGCAAACGACATGGATGCCTACAAGCTGTCGCTGAAGAAGATGCTGGCCGACAAGCCGGACTTCATGATCGATCTCGGTGACACCGCATTCATCGATCGCGAGAATCCGGCCACCATGGGCATCCCTGCGTTCCAGGCCCACCTGACGCAGCGCAATCAGTACGTGCGTTCCTATTTCGATCTGATCAATCACTCGGTGCCGCTGTATCTGGTGCTGGGTAACCATGAGGGCGAGTGGGCTGCCCGCCGGGACGGTACGCCGAACAACATGGCCGTCATGCACACCGTGACCCGCAAGCAGTACTTTCCCAACCCCGAGCCGAACGATTTCTACTCCGGTCCCACCCGGCTGGAGCAGTACGTCGGGCTGCGTCAGTCCAGCTACGCCTGGCAGTGGGGCGATGCGCTGTTCATTGCGCTCGATCCCTACTGGAACGCGCCCCAGGCACCGGAGCAGGCGGGTGACTGGTGGACGACGCTGGGCAAGGATCAGTACGACTGGCTGAAGAAGACGCTTGAGACGAGCAAGGCCAAGTACAAGTTCATCTTCTCGCACAACCTCATCGGTGGCGTGAACATGAAGGGCCAGATGCGCGGCGGCATCGAGACGCTCAAGTATCTTGAGATGGGTGGTTACAACCTCGACGGCACCTGGGGCTTTGACAAGGCGCGTCCGGGTTGGGCCATGCCAATTCATCCGCTGCTGGTCGCCAACAACACCACAATCTACTTTCACGGTCATGACCATCTGTACGTGAAGCAGGATCAGGACGGCATCGTGTATCAAGAAGGCCCGGTGCCGGCGCGCAGCGGTCTGTATGACGCCACGGCTGCCGCCAAGGACTACAACTACACCCACGGCAAGGTGGTGGGTGGCAGTGGCTATCTGCGCGTGCGCGTTGCGCCGGACGACGTGAAGGTCGACTACGTGCAGACCTATCTGCCGAAGGAAGAGGACGCCACGCACAAGGACGGCATGCTGGGCGACAGCTACACCATCAAGGCGCGCAAGCGGTAACGCGGCGCGTCGCGGAGAAAGTCATGCGTCATACCAGTCACGCCACAGTCGCCTCTGCCGCAGCAGGGCTGCTGCTGGCCGTGGCTGCGATGCAGACCCCTTCGCGGGTGGATGCGGCACAGGGTGCGAATGCGGGCAGGGAGGGCGGAGCCACCCCCGCTGCTGCCGAGGTCTCGCAGACACCCTGCGTCGGGCAGATCAGCGGCACACGCCCGGTGACCGATGTGTTCAAGCCGGGCTTCACGCACCTGACCGGCGCGAAGGCCAATGACTCTTTTGGCGTCGCAGTTGCTTCCGGCGACATCGATCACGATGGTTTTTCGGACATCGTGGTCGGTGCGCGCGGTGACTTCACCTCCAACGACAACAAGGGCCTTGTTTACATCTACAAAGGCTCGAAGGCTGGACTGGTGACTACGCCCGCTCTCGTGCTTGAAAGCGAACAACCCAAGAGTGAGTTCGGCCGCACGCTGATCGCTGGCGATATCAACGGCGATGGCTATGCCGATGTCATCGTCGGTGCGCACGGCTTCAACGGCGGTGTCGGCTCGCATCAGGGCAAGGTCTACGTGTATCTCGGCGGACCAAAGGGCCTCGCAACCACGCCCTCGCAGACGCTGCTCGGTGAGGTCAAGGGCGGAGAATTCGGACGCACCTTCGATATCGTCGACGTGAACGGCGACGGCATCAACGATCTGCTGCTGGGTGCGTCCGGTTATGGCGGCGATCTGTCCAACCAGGGCAAGGCTTACGTTTATCTCGGTACTCGCACCGGCCTTGATTCGCGGCCTTATTTCACCGCGGTAGGCGAGAAAACCAACGACGAATTCGGTCGCGCGATCAGTGCCGCCGACGTCAATGGCGACGGCTTCACAGATCTGGTGATTGCCTCCACCGGCGGCACCGGCAGCAACAATTCCAAGAACACCGTGCCTGGCTCGATGTACGTCTACTACGGTAGTGCCAAGGGCTTTGGCACCGACTACAGCGCAAAGTTCGACGGTGAGTTTCCCAAAGGTCATCTCGGCGAGGGCATGTTTGCCGTCGGTGACCTCAATCACGATGGCTATGCGGATATCGCCATTGGTGCGCGCGATTTCGCCTGTGGTGGCGGCGTCGCTGGCAAGGTCTACGCCTACCTGGGCGGCCCGAAGGGCTTGAGCGCCGATCGCGTGTGGACCGCGGTGGGTATCGGTGACGGCGGCGTTGGCCGCTCCATCGCACCCGCCGGCGATCTGGACGGAGACGGTTACCAGGACTTCCTCTCAGGTGCGCCGGTGGGCACCGTCGATAAGGGCGCCGGACTGTATATGTTCTTCGGCGGTGCCAAGAACTGGGGCAGCAAGCCGGTGGTGATCAATGCCAACGATGGCGAGAACGCGATCGGCTTCGGCCTGTTCTCGGCCGGCGACGTCAATGGCGATAGCGCACCCGACATCGTCGTCGGGGCTCGCGATGGTGGTGATGCCAAACAGGGCTGGGCTCGGGTCTATTACGGCAAGAAGGGCAGCCTGGCCATCAAACGCTAGGCACCGGGGCGCCGGATCCACATGAGTGCTTGACGCCGGCGAGGGGTGTCCGGAGAATCGCGCCTCCCCAGATCCCGCGCCGCGGCTGGGCGGATTGGCTAGGTAGCTCAGCTGGTTAGAGCGTGGCACTCATAATGCCGAGGTCGTGGGTTCGAGTCCCACCCTAGCCACCACAT
>CAYFPW010000149.1:0-4241 GCA_964345055.1 uncultured Steroidobacteraceae bacterium
GCAATGACGAGCGCGAGCAGACGCTCAACCAGTTGCTGGTCGAGATGGACGGCTTCGAAGGCAATGAGGGCATCATCGTCATCGCTGCCACCAACCGTCCCGACGTGCTCGACCCGGCGCTGCTGCGTCCCGGTCGTTTCGACCGTCAGGTCGTGGTGCCGCTGCCTGATGTGCGCGGGCGCGAGCAGATCCTGCGCGTGCATATGCGGCGCGTACCGCTGGGCGATGACGTTCGTCCCGCATTGATTGCGCGCGGTACGCCGGGCTTCTCCGGCGCGGATCTTGCCAATCTGGTCAATGAGGCAGCGCTGTTCGCGGCGCGGGCCAATCTCAAGCTGGTCGGTATGGAGCAGTTCGAGAAGGCCAAGGACAAGATCATGATGGGCGCGGAGCGCCGCTCGATGGTCATGAGCGATAAAGAGAAGCTCAACACCGCCTACCATGAGGCCGGTCATGCCATCGTGGGCGTGAATCTTCCTGAACACGACCCGGTGTACAAAGTCACCATCATTCCGCGCGGCCGCGCCCTGGGCGTCACCTTCTTCCTGCCCGAGGAGGATCGGTACAGCTACAGCAAGCAGCGGCTGGAGTCCCAGATTGCGAGCCTCTTTGGTGGCCGTATCGCCGAGGAGCTGGCCTTCGGCCCGGCAGCCGTTACCACCGGAGCATCCAACGACATCGAGCGTGCTACCACTCTGGCACGGAACATGGTGACCAAGTGGGGTCTGTCCGATCGTCTTGGACCGCTTGCCTACGCTGAAGAAGAGGGTGAAGTGTTTCTGGGTCGCAGCGTCACCCAACACAAGCAGGTGTCCGACGAGACGGCCCATGTGATCGATGTCGAAGTGCGTCGTGTCATCGACACGGCCTATAACCGTGCGCGTGACATCCTGGTTTCTAACCGCGACAAGCTCGATGCCATGGCGCAGGCGCTGATTAAGTACGAAACCATCGACGAAGATCAGATCAAAGACATCATGGATGGACGACCGCCGCGACCGCCCGAGGGCTGGGATGACTCGGGCAGTGGTGGCAAACCGGCAGTCAATGCGTCCAGTGCGCCGGCTGGCGAGACCATCGGCACGCCTGCCGGCCAACACTGATTTGCACCGGTAGCCTCTGCGGCGCGTGGGCATCATGCAGTTGCGCCATGCACGCGGTGTGCTGGATCTCTCGGCACCCGTTGTCATGGGTGTCCTCAACCGTACGCCGGACTCATTTTCGGACGGCGGTCATTATCTCGATCTGGATGACGCGCTGAGACATGCTCTGCGCATGGCCGATGAGGGCGCAGCGCTCATCGATATCGGCGGCGAGAGCACACGTCCGGGTGCAGCACCGGTTAACGAGTCTGACGAGCTGGCACGCGTGTTGCCGCTGGTGGAACGGCTGGCGCGTGAATCAGGAATCCTTGTGTCCGTCGATACCAGTAGTCCGCTGGTGATGCGGGCCTGTGTGGAAGCGGGCGCAGCGATGATCAATGATGTCCGCGCGCTCACCCGTCCGGGGGCCTTGATGACTGCAGCGGCGACTGGCGCGGCCCTATGCCTGATGCACATGCAGGGAGAGCCGCAGACCATGCAGTCGGCGCCGGCCTACGAAGACGTCGTGACCGAGACTCGGTCCTACCTCGGCGAGCGACTGGCGGCCTGTGCGGCGGCTGGAATCGGCGTTGAGCGGATCGTGGTGGATCCGGGCTTCGGCTTTGGGAAGCGCCCGGAGCATAACCTCCGCTTGCTGGCCGGTCTGCGCGAGATGGGCTCGCTCGGCCGACCTCTTCTGGTCGGACTTTCACGGAAGTCGCTTTTGCAGTCGCTGACGGGGCGGGGCGTCGATCAGCGCTTGGCGGGCAGCGTTGCTCTGGCAGCGCTGGCGGTATTCAATGGCGCCGCAATCGTCCGGGCACATGATGTCGCCGAGACGGTGGATGCGGTCAGGGTGGCCGCGGCAGTGCGTGCTGCTGACACGGAGGGAGACGCAGTTGGCTAACAAGTATTTTGGGACGGACGGTGTCCGTGGCAAGGTCGGCGACCATCCGATGACCGTGGACTTTGCGCTGCGTTTGGCCAGTGCGACCGCCCGCGTACTGGCTCCTGAAGGGGGCACAGTGCTGATCGGCAAGGACACGCGGCTGTCTGGCTACATGTTCGAGTCGGCGCTGGAAGCGGGGTTTGTTGCAGCCGGTGTCAACGTCAACATGATGGGTCCGCTGCCGACGCCCGCAGTGGCCTACATGACCCGCAAGCTCAATTGCAATTTCGGGGTCGTGATCAGCGCGTCACACAACCACTACGAAGACAATGGCATCAAGTTCTTTGACGGCACTGGCGGCAAGCTGTCTGACGAACTTGAGGCCCAGATCGAGGAACAGCTCGAGCAGCCCGTGGTGACCTGCGATTCGCAGCGGCTGGGTCGTGCGCAGCGCCTCGATCGGCTGCGCACGCAGTATCAGGAATTTTGTCGCAGTACCTTGCCGCCTGGGATGACGCTGGATGGCATGAAGATCGTGGTCGATTGCGCCAACGGTGCCACCTACAAGGTCGGGCCCAGAACGCTGGCAGACCTTGGTGCGGAGATCGTCCCGATTGGCTGCTCACCGAATGGTCGCAATATCAATGACGGTTGTGGATCCACGGCTCCGGAGCTGCTGCAACTGACAGTGCCCGGTGTTCGTGCGCAAATCGGTATCGCCTTTGACGGAGACGGCGATCGTCTTGTGCTGGTCGATTCGCTCGGTCGCTTGGTGGATGGCGATCAGATTCTCTACATCTTGGCGTGTGCGCGGCAGTCGGCCGGTCGGTTGCGCGGCCCTGTTGTGGGCACTCTCATGTCCAACTACGGGCTGGAGCTGGCGCTGAAGGAGCGCGGCATCGGCTTCGAGCGTGTAGCGGTTGGTGACCGGCATGTGCTCTCCAGACTTCGTCAGGTGGATGCGATCCTCGGGGGTGAAACCTCGGGCCATATCCTCTGTTTGGACTGCACCACCACAGGTGATGGTCTGATCAGCGCGCTGCAGGTTCTCGCGGTGATGCGCGAGACGGGCAAGTCGCTGGCTGAATTGACTGCGCCGATGAAGAAGCTTCCGCAGGTCATGATCAACGTTCGTACTGCGCGCCGCTTCGATCCCATGACAGTTCCGGCGGTGCGCTCTGAGGTTGAGCTGGTCCGGGCGGACCTGGGCGCTACCGGTAGGGTGGTGTTGCGGGCTTCGGGCACCGAACCGGTACTGCGGGTCATGGTCGAGGCGCCCGAGTTGCCGGTGGCAAAGCGGGCCGCGGAGCGCCTAGCCGAGGTGGTCAAGGGGGTCGGTTGAGACCGCTCGCCTAGTCAATCGCGGTTCCGGCGGCTATCATCGCGCGCCTTCAAGGGCAGGGGACGGTGATGCGACGAAAGTTGGTGGCCGGAAACTGGAAGATGCACGGGTCCCGCTCGGGGACCGCTGAACTCATCGAGTCGCTACTGGCAGCGATGCCTGATGGTCAGGCCGAGTGTGCAATCTGTCCCCCATTCGTTTACCTGACCGATGCGGCGCGGGTGCTGCGTGGCAGTGCGGTCCTGCTTGGCGCTCAGGATGTGTGCGCCGAGGCGCAGGGTGCATACACCGGTGAGATCTCAGGAGCCATGTTGCGCGACGTGGGCTGTCATTTCACCCTCGTTGGCCATAGTGAACGCCGAGCGCTGTACGGCGAGAGCGATGAACTCGTCGCCCGCAAGTTCGCTGCCGCCCAGTCTCAGCAGCTCGTGCCGATCCTGTGTGTCGGTGAGGTGCTGGCCGAGCGCGAGAGTGGTCGCACCCATGAAGTCGTGGGTCGCCAGCTGGATGCGGTTCTGCAGGTCGTGGGTGTGGCTGCCTTCGCCCGGGCTGTGGTCGCTTACGAGCCAGTCTGGGCCATCGGTACGGGCCGGACGGCAACGCCCGAGCAGGCTCAGGATGTGCATTCGTTCATCCGCGGGCGGCTCGCAGCGAGGGATGCTAGTATTGGCGGATCGGTGCGTATCCTCTACGGTGGCAGCGTCAAGGCTGGCAATGCGGCCGAGATCTTTGGTCAGCCTGATGTGGACGGCGGCCTGATCGGCGGTGCCTCCCTGAAGGCGGACGAGTTCGCGGCCATCGTGGCTGCGGCTGGGTAATTGGGAACTGTCATGCTCAATACAATTTTGACTGCCATTTTGTTCTTCAGTGCCGCGAGCATTGTTGCCTTGGTATTGGTGCAAAAAGGCAAGGGTGCGGATGCCGGTGC
>CAYFPW010000150.1:0-4236 GCA_964345055.1 uncultured Steroidobacteraceae bacterium
AGCATCTTGGCGTCATCGCTGATCTTGTCGGCCGGACCGCTGACCTGAATACCCGCCTGACCAAGCTGCGTGAGCAGCTTGTCCACGGGGATGCGCAGCACTTCGGCGAATTGTGAAACCGTTACATCAGCCATGATTCAGCACCTCTTCCGATCCTCAGCGCTGACTGTCGAACAACGGCGCACGGGCCGTCATGATCAGCTTGCCGGCTTCTTCCGCCGACAGGTCGGCAATGTCACCCAGATCATCCACCGCCTGCTCGGCCAGCTCCTCGCGGGTACGGACCCCACGGCGAGCCAGCGCCAGCGCCAGGTCCGGCTTCATACCCGGCATGGTGAGCAGATCGTCGCTAGGCAACTGGTTCTCCAGCGACTCTTCGCTGGCAATGGCCTGTGTCAGCAGCACATCGCGGGCGCGATTGCGCAGCTCCTTGACCATGTCCTCATCGAACTCTTCGATTGATGCCAGCTCCGAGGCCGGCACGTAGGCCACTTCCTCGACGGTCGAGAACCCTTCCTGCACCAGGATCGAAGCGACGTTCTCGTCGACATCGAGCTGCTTCATGAAGGACTCGACCAGCTTGCGTGATTCGCCTTCGCTCTTGGCCTCGGCGTCCGATTCGGTCATGACATTCAGTTCCCAGCCTGTCAGCTGGCTGGCCAGACGGATGTTCTGTCCGCCGCGTCCAATGGCCTGCGAGAGTTTGTCCTCAGCCACAGCGATGTCCATGCTATGCGCATCCTCGTCAACGACGATGGACTGCACCTCAGCCGGCGACATGGCGTTGATGACGAACTGCGCCGGGCTATCGTCCCAGGGAATGATGTCCACGCGCTCACCGGCAATCTCGTTGGAGACCGCCTGCACCCGAGATCCGCGCATACCCACGCACGCTCCGACGGGATCGATGCGCGGCTCGTTGCTGCGCACCGCAATCTTGGCGCGGATGCCTGGGTCGCGAGCAGCACCCAAAATCTGGATCAGCCCCTGGCCGACTTCCGGCACCTCAAGTTTGAACAGCTCGATCAGGAACTCCGGCGCCGTGCGCGTGAGGAACAGCTGCGGGCCGCGCTGCTCGGCGCGCACTTCGCGCAGGAAAGCCTTTACGCGGTCGCTCGGCTTAAGCTGCTCACGGGCGATCATCTCGGAGCGGGGCACAAAGCCCTCGGCATTGTTGCCGAGATCTACATAGATACCATTTCGGTCGATTCGCTTGACGGTGCCGCTGACCAGCGTGTTCACGCGATCCTTGAACTGATCGACTACCTGAGCCCGCTCGGCCTCGCGCACCTTCTGCACGATGACCTGCTTGGCCTGCTGTGCGGCGATACGCCCGAACGCGGCCGACTCCATTGGTTCCTCCACATAGCCGCCGACTTCAGCATCCTTGCTGATATCGATCGCGTCATCCAGACGCAGTTCAGCGTCAATGTTCTCGAGTTCGCGCGAGTCATCGGCGAACACTTTCCAGCGCCGGAAAGTTTCGTAGTCGCCGGTCTTGCGATTGATTGCGACGCGCACATCCCAGGTTTCGCTGTTCTTCTTGCGCGCAGCGGAAGCCAGCGCAGCTTCCAGCGCTTCGAAGATGATTTCCTTCTCAACGCCCTTCTCATTCGAGACAGCGTCCACAACCATCAGGATTTCTTTGTTCATCGTCGTCACCTCTTTCCCTTCCTCGCCGGCTTCGGCCCAGGACCGCGACCCGGTTCTGGCCAGGCCGGAACCAGCCTCGCTCGCTCGATATCACTCAACTTAAGGACCACTTCGGTGCCGTCCACGAGCAGCGTGATGGCACCCGCCTCAGCGACCCGCAACTCGCCGGTGAAACGCCGGCGACCCTCGCGCGGCACCGCCAGCTCCACATTCACCCGCTCGCCAATGAACCGGCTGAAGTGCTCAGGCGTGCGCAGCACACGATCCAGCCCCGGCGTCGAGACTTCCAGCGTGTAGGCAGTCGGAATCGGATCGTGCACATCCATGAGCGCTGAGACCTCTCGGCTCACCCGCTCGCAATCCTCGATGCCCACACCCGAGCCATCCGGCCCGCCAGTCACGGGAACGCCGTCCACCGGCGGCCGATCAATGAAGATCCGCAGATCCGCATGCCGCCCGCTCGGTGACAACTGCAGCTCCACGAGCTCGTAACCCAGTTGCACCAGAAGCGGTTCAATCAGAGCAATCAGCTTGTTGCGTAAATCCGCCGCCATGCCTGCCCCGCCAAAAACAAAAAAGGGCCCCGCGGGCCCCACCAAAAAGAAAAGCCCCAGCAGGGGCTCTTACATCAAGAACTTAGCTGCACAACCTGCAGCTTTACAAGACCGTTGCCGCGAACAGCCCTGCCACCGGGGGCGATTCTAGTTCCTTGGGGCGGTCAAACACAACCCTGCCCCACACTACCCGCGCTTGCGCCGGCCAGCCCCCCTGTTAGGCTCACCGGGCCATGACAGCCCAGCATCGGATCGCAAAGCGCGCGGATCTGCCTGAAATCGTCGCCATCTACAATGCCACGATACCGGGCCGGATGGTGACCGCCGATACTGAGCCGGTCAGCGTCGAAAGCAGAGAAAAGTGGTTCTCTGAGCATCGACCGGACTCGCGGCCGCTATGGGTGTGCGAACAGCAGCAGCGCATCACCGCCTGGCTGAGTTTTTCGTCCTTCTACGGCCGCCCGGCCTATTCGCGGACCACGGAAATCGGTCTGTACGTGCATCCGGATTGCCGACGGGCCGGGCTCGGACGTTACCTTCTAGACACCGCCATCAAGCACGCGCCCGTCATCGGCGTTGATACGCTGCTGGGCTTCATCTTCGGCCACAACGAACCGAGTCTACGCCTGTTCGAAGACTGCGGCTTCCAGCGCTGGGGGCACCTGCCGCGCGTTGCAACGCTGGACGGTATCGAGCGGGATCTGCTGATCCTCGGTCGGCGTACTTAAGCGATCAGCCGGCCTTATGGGTCGGCGGGTATGGCATGACGACGAGCATCTTTGCCATCGCATTGCTGCGGTTCAACACCTCGCGCTCTACACCGGCACCGATGGTGACCGAGTCCAGTGCACGCAACACCACTTCCTGGCCCTCAGCGCGCACCGTCACCTCGCCCTCAAGCACGACATAGACTTTTTCGAGCGGCGTTGCATCCGGACCCGCACCGCCACCGGGCAGGATGTGCGACAGACCGGTCCAGAAATTCTTCGGACCACCGTCCTCGAAACCCTGCAAACGCAGCGAGTGAACGCCACGGTGATTCGGAGCTTCATAGGATTTGGTGTCGTTGAAACGCTTGACTAGCATGCTTCAGCCCCTGCTGTTTTCAGTAAGAAGATGGTTTTGGGTAAGTGGCGGTGTTTCGTAATGCCTCAAGCCACATCGAACGGATGGCGCACGATGATGGTTTGATCACGATCGGGCCCGGTGGAAATCAGGTCGATGTCGACGCCCACCAGTTCGCTGACGCGACGCAGATAGCGCTGCGCATTGACCGGAAGCTGATCGAACTGGCGCAGCCCGACGGTGGATTGCGACCAGCCCGGCATCTCCTCGTAGACCGGCTCGACCTCCGAGTAGGCATCGGCAAACACCGGTGGCTCGGTGTGCACCTGCCCACCCACACGATAGCCGACACACAGCCTGAGTGACTCGAGCCCATCGAGCACGTCCAGCTTGGTGATGCACAGTCCCGACACACTGGAATTGACCACAGCGCGGCGCAGCGCCACGGCGTCGAACCAACCGCAGCGTCGACGCCGACCGGTCACGGACCCGAATTCATGACCAACGCGCGAGAGATGTTCACCCTGTTCGTCGAACAGCTCCGTCGGGAAAGGCCCCGCGCCAACGCGCGTGGTGTAGGCCTTGACGATGCCCAGCACGTGATCCACGTAGCGTGGTCCCACGCCCGTGCCGGTAGCCGCACCGCCGGCGGTGGTATTCGAGGAGGTGACGAAGGGGTACGTACCGACATCGATATCCAGGAGCGCACCCTGCGCGCCCTCGAACATGACATTGGCACTGGCGGCTCGCAGACCGGCCAGCACACCGGTCACGTCGACGATCAGCGGACGCACCCGCTCGGCATAAGATAGCTGTTGATCCAGCGTCTGCTGGAAATCAACTGGCGCTTGGTTGAAATAGCGCTGCAGCACAAAGTTGTGGAAGTCCAGCACCTCGCCGAGCTTCGCTGCGAAACGATCGCGCTGGAACAGGTCGGCCAGACGCACCGCGCGGCGCGAGACCT
>CAYFPW010000151.1:0-4233 GCA_964345055.1 uncultured Steroidobacteraceae bacterium
CTGCCGCTGTGGGTGTGGGGTGGTGGCGCACTGCTGGTGGTCATTGCGCTCACGCTGGCGCCGTCTCTCAAGCTCAATCTGCTCGGTGCGCTGCTGGTGCTGGTTTTTGGCTTTCTTTTTGTGACCGTGAGTTCACGCCTCACGGGCGAGATCGGCAGTTCCTCGAATCCCATTTCCGGCATGACGGTGGCCACGCTGCTGCTGACCAGCCTGATTTTTCTGGCGCTGGGATGGGTCACTACGCCTTACAAGATCGCCGCACTATCCATCGCCGGCATTGTCTGCATTGCCTCCTCGAATGGTGGCACGACCTCGCAGGATTTGAAGACGGGTTATCTGATTGGTGCAACGCCCTGGCGGCAGCAGATTGCCATTCTCGTCGGTACCGTTTCATCGGCACTGGTCATTGGCCTGATATTGCTGAGCCTCAACAGTGCATCCACGGTCTACGCCAAGCGCGATTACCCGGGCTATCAGGCGGACGTGGCAGCACTGACCGAACATGAGTCGCTGCGCGGTCCCGACGCTGCGCATGACACAGCTGAATATCGTGTGCTCCGTCTCGCCGAGCCTCGTGATGGTGTGCCGGCCGGCAAGTATCTGGTCGATGATGCGGGTCAGATCCGCTATGTGGTGGATCCGGGCATCAACGGCCGCGTGACGACGCGCGACACTGGCGAAAAGGTCACGAAGTACAACGCGCCCAAAGCCATGCTGATGTCATTCATCGTCGACGGCATCATGACGCAGAAGCTGCCATGGAGTTTGGTGCTGATCGGCGTGTTCATCGCCGTGCTGCTGGAGCTGCTTGGTCTCTCATCGCTGGCTTTCGCGGTGGGTGTGTACCTGCCAATCGCCACCTCGATGCCCATCATGATCGGTGGAGTGGTGCGCTGGATTGCGGATCGCACTGCGCGTCGCAAGCTCACAGAGGCTGAGGCGACCAGCGGCCCGGGCGTTCTCTTCAGCTCAGGTTTGATCGCCGGCGGCTCGGTCACCGGTATGATTTTGGCGCTGATACAGCTCCGCCCGGCGGGCGAAAGCTTCGTAAAAGCCATCAATCTCTCGGAAGCCATTCCCGTCCTGAGCGGGAGCGATCTGTTCTCCATCCTCCTGTTTATGGCCCTGGCCGCCGTCCTTTATCTGGTGGCCACCGAGCGTTTTCTGGCGGAAAAAAGGCATTGATGCCCCGTTCTGGGGCAGTCATTTGAAGCCATTCTTCCGGCCGGCCGCGGATGCGCGGGTGGCACTTTTTTTCAATCTCCCACTCGATCGCAAGATGTGACGATTCATTCACATTGATTATCAGCTTTGGTTGCCAACCTGCTGAATAGATTGGCCGAATAAGGCGCCGTAGTCAGGTTCAGGAAGCGGCGTAAGTCCCTACTATCTAAAGAAAAAATTCCGTCCGGGGCGTTGACTTGGGCGTTGGCGGGTTTATAGTGGCGGCAAGTGGGAAATTGTGGGAGCAAATGGGTCATTCGACCCTGAACAGGCATGTTTCGCGGTGCAACAAAGCTCAACCTGGATGACAAGGGGCGCATGGTCATGCCCACCCGTCACCGGGAATGGCTGCGCGAGCATTCTGCGGGACGCGTCGTGGTCACCGTCGACCGCGACCAGTGTCTGCTCGTCTACCCGATTTCCGAGTGGGAACGGATCGAGAAGCAGTTGATGGCGCTGCCAACCCTTCACCCGCAGGCCCGTCGCCTGCAGCGGCTGATGGTGGGCCATGCCACGGATCTGCAACTCGACGGTCATGGGCGTTTGTTGCTGCCGCCTGAGTTGCGCGAGTTTGCCGGGCTGACACGCCAGGCAATGTTGATCGGCCAAGGCAGCCGTTTCGAACTGTGGGATGAAGCGCGCTGGCTGGAGCGTCGTGATTTCTGGCTGAAGAGCGAGGAATCAACGGGCGAACTGCCGGCGGAACTGGAATCGCTGTCGCTGTAGTGACGCGGTTGAGTCGGGTCAGAGAGGGCTCGGGGGTTGGATGAGCACAAACCGGTGCTTGTCGATGAGGTGCTTGCCGCACTTGCCGTGCAACAGGACGGCCTTTACGTCGACGCCACATTTGGACGGGGAGGTCACAGCGCGCGAATCCTCGCGTCACTTGGCGCCGGCGGCCGACTCATCGCCATCGACCGCGATCCGGAAGCCATCGCAGCGGGTCGCCAGCGCTTCGCATCGGAGCCGCGTGTTGCGCTGGTGCCGGGTGCGTTTGGAGATCTCGCCGCGCTGGTGCATGCAGCGGCGGGGACGCGTCGCTGCAACGGAATCCTGCTCGACTGCGGCGTCTCGTCACCACAGCTCGATACACCAGAGCGGGGCTTCAGCTTCCAGACCGACGGGCCGCTCGACATGCGCATGGATCCACAGCACGGCGAACCGGCAGCCCTGTGGCTGGCTCGCGCTGCTCACCATGAGATACGTGACGTGATCGCGCGGCTCGGCGAAGAAAAGTTTGCGCGCCGCATTGCCGATGCCATCGTCCGCGCGCGGAGCGCTGCGCCACTGACCCGGACTCTGCAGCTGGCAGATGTCGTTGCCCGTGCGGTGCCGACACGCGAGCCCGGAAAACATCCGGCCACGCGTACGTTCCAGGCCCTGCGCATGTTCGTCAATGATGAGCTCGGTCAGCTACGTGCTGCGCTGACGCAGGCGCTGAGTTTGCTGGCGCCGCAGGGGCGGCTCGCCGTGATCAGTTTTCACTCGCTCGAGGATGCGGTGGTGCGTGATTTCATGCGCGACCACTCGAGTGTGCCACCGGAGCTGGCGCGGCTGCCATCGCTGCCGCCGGGTACCGAGCCGCCGCTGCGGCTGATCGGTCGCAAGCAGCGCGCCACTGAGGTCGAAGTCGCTGCCAATCCGCGTGCCCGCAGTGCGCTGCTGCGTGTGGCGGAGCGTCGATGATGCTCAAGGGACTGCCGCGCATCGCGTTGTGGTTGCTGGTGCCATTGCTCTGGATTGCCGTGCTGGGTTCGGCTGCGGGCGTCATCTGGTGCAAATATCGCTCGCGCGAACTGTTCGTCGAGCTTGAGCGACTCAACCTGGGGCGTGACGAATTCGAGGCCGAGTGGGGCCGGCTGCAGCTCGAGCAGAGCTCGTGGTCCACATACGCCTACGTCGAGAGCGTCGCCAGCTCGCGCCTGCACATGAAGATTCCGGCCTCCAACAGCATAGAGATCGGTCTGCGGTGAGGGGTCGGGCATACACCCCCCGTCCGTCGACCGAGGTCCGTCCGTGGCGTCTGCTGCTGCTGCTTGGGCTGTTGTCCGCCGCGGCGCTAACGCTTGCAGGCGTCGCGGTACGACTACAGCTTGTCGATCATCGCTTTCTGGCCAAGCAGGGTGATCAGCGCTCGGTTCGTCAGGTGGCGACGGCGGCCGTGCGCGGTTCCATGCTCGACCGCTACAACGAGCCGCTCGCGGTCAGCACGCCTGTGGATTCAGTGTGGATCAATCCTCCCGAGCTGGCCGCACAGAGTGAGCGGCTGCCTGAGCTCGAACAGGCGCTGGGGTTGGCGCACGGAGAGCTGGAGCGCAAGGTCAGCGCCAATCTCGATCGTGAATTCGTTTACGTGGCCCGTGGCCTTCAGCCCGCGGATTCACGTCGTGTTCGGGGACTGAATATCAGTGGTGTCAATTTCACGCGGGAGTACCGGCGCTACTATCCGGCAGGCGAGGTCACTGCACACCTGCTCGGTTTCACGGGTATCGACGACAACAGTCAGGGCGGAATGGAGACGCTGCTCGATGCCAAGCTCGCAGGTGAGCGTGGTATCAAGCGCGTGATCCAGGACAGCAAAGGTCGCAAGGTCGAGGACGTGGAGAGCATCCGCCCCGTGCGTCAGGGCGAGAATCAAGTGCTGAGTATTGACCTGCGCCTTCAGTACTTGGCCTACCGCGCGTTGAAATCCGCAGTGATCGAGAATCGTGCCCGCGGAGGTTCGCTGATCGTTGTGGATGTACAGACCGGCGAGGTCCTCGCGTTGGTCAATCAGCCGGCATTCAACCCCAACGACCGCAAGCAGCTGACTCCCGACGCATACCGCAATCGAGCCGTGACCGATCCGATGGAGCCTGGGTCTATCTTCAAGCCGTTCATTATGGCTGCGGGCTTTGCCTCGGGCCGTTATGGTCCCGACAGCATCATCGATACGGGCAACGGCTCGATACAGATTGGTTCAACCGTGATCACCGATGAGCATCCGCTGGGAGCGGTGCCGCTGTCGAC
>CAYFPW010000152.1:0-4219 GCA_964345055.1 uncultured Steroidobacteraceae bacterium
GTAGTGCTTCGGAAAGGGTACGGCTGGCATCGGTTCGATGGCCTCACCACAGAGGCGTTGCAGATACAGCGCGGCTTCCGGTCCGAAGCGTTGCGCCACGCTGTCGGAGGGCAGATCAAGTAGTTGGCCGATGTGCCGGAAGCCGGAGCTGCGTAGTGCCGTCAGGGCGGCAGCGGGCAAGTCGAGGAGTTCAAGGCGCAGCGGTGACAGACGGGCGCGTAGTGCGGCAGCGTCGGAAGTGCAGCGCGGTTCACGTGTCTGCGTCAGCAGTCGTGCGGCCTGAGGCGTCGGAGCGATTGCGGTGCGCACCTCGTGGCCGAGCGCTTCCAGTGCGCATGTGATGTTGGAGCGCAATGCGCTGACGCCGCCAAAGAGCTTCAGGCTGGCGCCGATCTCCAGCCACAGCCAGCAATCCGCTTCGGGATTTGTAGACCGCTCCTCGTAGCCGCTGTCGTCATTGCCGCAGGCGCCCAGACTGACCCAGCTGCTCCACTGTTGCGACCAGACCGCCAGTCGCGTGAGTGCGGCGCGTTCAAGCGCTGGCAGCCGGATGCACAACCACAGCATGGACATGCCTGCCACGGGCCTTTCTGATTTCGATGCGCAGTCCGTCCGGACTGGCGTGCAGCTGCAGGCGTAATGCTGCGGGCGAGGGATGTTGTACTGCCTGCGTGGGTCGATACAGCAGCGCACAACCGCCACCTGTTTCTGCTGCCAGCTGTAGTCGCCGTATCTGTCGCGCGTCGATCTGCTCTGGCCACAGCAATGTTGCACCGATGCCTGGACAGCGCAGCAGCTGCTCGGCCGCCCACAGTGCCAATCGTGCTGCATCCGCACCTTCGGGCTGGATCCACAGCAGGCGATCCAGCGGCAATCCCGCCTGCAGCAGGGCTGGCGCATAGGGCAGGTGAGGTGGTGCGATGCAGGCCACATGGCGGCCGTTCCGTGTCAGTCTCACCAGCGCGGGCAGCAGCAACGAGAGTTCACCGATGCCGTAGGTGTCACCAAGCAGTTCCGTGACGGCGCCGAGTGGCCAGCCACCGCCTGGCAGGAATGCATCGAGCGCGGCATGGCCGCTGGGCAGTTCCCTGGGTCGTGACCTGTCGCCGATGCTTCCGTCGAGACATGCCTGGCGCAGTTGTGCGAGCACAGCGCTGCGCTGCGCACGCGGCAGCGGCACCACGCCTGTGGCATCGCTCACCGTGGAGACTTCAGCGCTGGACATGGGTCCAGTTGTTACGAATCAATCCCACGACGACACCCTCGATCACGCAACTGTGCGTCCGCAGGTCGACGAGGATGGGCTGGAAAGCAGTATTCGCGGGCTCGAGGCGCAACTGATCGCCGTGCCGCCGAAAATATTTCACCGTGGCCTCGTCACCGATGCGTGCGACGACGATCTGACCGTTACGCGCCTCGGCGGTACGATGCACGGCCAGAATGTCACCGTCCTGGATGTCGGCGTCCCGCATGCTTTCGCCATGTACGCGTAACAGGAAATCGGCCTGCGGCCTGAACAGGGCGACATCGATGCCGAGTTCATCCTCGACATTGCTGTTCGCCAGTGTCGGCAGGCCGGCCGCCACGCGGCCATACAGCGGCAGTAGATGCAGGTTGGCCCTGCGGCTCGTGGCCGACCTGCCATGCGTTGCGGCGAGAGGCGGTGTCGACTGGGGCAGGCGGATGCCGCGGGCTACTCCCGGTTCGAGGCTGATCAAACCCTTGCCGGCCAGAGCCCGCAGATGCTGGTCGATGCCCTGACGGTTGCGCAGTCCCAGTGCCTGCGCCAGGTCGGCGCGGGTCGGTGGCCGCCCATGCAAGGCGAGGAACTGCCGGATCTGCTGCAATATCTGCTCTTGACGCGGAGTGGGTTGCTGTTGGCGCATGCAAATACCATACAATTGTCTGGTATCAATTTAAAGCCGAATCAAGGAGCATTTCGGGTCATGGAGACTTTCAAGCAATGAAAACATCTGCTTGCGCCAGATATCTGGTGTTTTTTCTGGTCCTGACGGCCACGCTCCCAGCAGCCGCCACCAGCTTTCCGCTGTACAACCCGAGTCAGACGGTGTTCGGCGCTGACCGCCGGATCGAGACGCGCTACGAAGACACGCTCTACGACCTGGCGCGCCGCTACAGTCTGGGGTCGGAGGAGTTGATCCGCGTCAACCCTGGTGTCGATCCGTGGATTCCGGGCGCCAACCAATCCATCCTCGTGCCCGGCCGCATGATCCTGCCGAAGGTGCCGCACGAAGGCATCGTCGTGAACCTCTCCGAGCATCGGCTGTATTACTTTCCAAAGCCGAAGAAAAAGACCGATGTGCCGGCCGTGTATACCTTCCCGGTCAGCATCGGCAAGATGGACTGGCGCACGCCCATTGGCGTCACCAAGGTGATCGCCAAGCACAAGAATCCAGTGTGGGTGCCCACCGCCTCGGTGCGTGCCGAGCATGCGGCGCAGGGCGACAAGCTGCCGGCGGTGGTGCCGGCCGGGCCGGATAATCCGCTGGGCCTGTTTGCGCTGCGTCTGGCCGCCGGCGATGGCACCTATATGATCCATGGCACCAACAATCCGATCGCGGTGGGGCTGGCGGTGACGCATGGGTGCATCCGCATGTACCCCGAGGACATCCAGGCGCTGTTCGAGCTGGTACCGGTGGGTACACCGGTTCGCATCATCGATGAGCCGGTGAAGGTTGCTTGGGTGGAGGGTGAATTGCTGCTTGAGGTGCATCCGCCCATCGATGCCGAGGGCAAGACCATCGAGCCCGACTTGCCCACTTTCGAGGCGCTGCTCGAGGCGGCCGTGGGCGATAGCACGGTGGCAATCCACTGGGATTACGCCCGCGAAGTCCTGCAACGGGCTGATGGCGTACTGGCGACCGTCGGGCTGGAAGCGGAAATCGAGCCCAATCCTGCTCCGTGAGCGTACCGCCCGGAGCGGTGATTCGGGGTTGAAACCCCGGCCAGATCAGCTATAGTTCGCTGCCCAAGACGGGGTAATCCGTTCTTAAACCTTTGATTTTAATAGGCAATCTGAAGAAATCCGATGTCGGAACGCGATAGCGAAAACTTTGATATCGACGAGGACTTCGTTCCCGCCGAGTCCGATGAAGGCGCCGATTACGACAGCATGCTGGCGCGCGTTGACAAGCGTGTTCGCCAGCAGCCTCCGGGCAAGCGTGGCAAAGCCGCGTGGAGCAAACTCGAAGAAGTTCTGGCGGACCGTAAGCTGGAAAAAGATCTCCGCGACGTCTTCGACGATGAACTGTGAGCCAGCTGCGCGCACGCGCTGGCCGTGACGGAGCTCTGATGACTGAATCCACCGTGTCCAACCTGGTGGTGCTGAAGTTCGGCGGCACCAGCGTTTCCAATCTTCCCAACTGGCGCAATATTGCCAGCATCGTGCAGCGGCGCCGCAGCACGGGTGCGCGTGTGCTGGTGGTCCACTCGGCCGTCAGCGGCATCACCGATCGGCTGGAGAAGCTGCTCCTGGCTGCACAGGCCGGCGTCTACGACGCACAGCTCGAAGCCATCGAGGAGCGTCACCGCACACTGGCTGAAGAGTTGGGTGTGGGCGTCGGTCCTGGTCTGCAGGCCAGCTTTGATCTCCTGCGCAAGCAGGCGGCACAGATTGCCGCCAGTGGCGCTGTCGACGATCGCACCCGTGCCTTGGTCATGGCTCAGGGTGAGTTGATGTCCACGGATCTGGGTGCGCGTTTCCTCACCGCCAGCGGCACCGAAACCGCATGGCTCGACGCGCGTCAGTGGCTGCACGCCGAGGAGCGCGACAGTGCTTCGGCTCGCGCCAACTATCTCAATGCAACCTGTGTGTTCACGCCCGATGCGGCGTTCCGCCAGCATGTGGAGAGTGGTCCGCCAGTGGCGCTGACGCAGGGCTTCATCGCCAGCAATGCCGCCAGCGAGACCGTCCTGCTCGGTCGCGGCGGCTCCGATACCTCCGGCGCCTATTTCGCGGCCAAGCTGCAGGCCACACGTCTGGAGATCTGGACCGACGTGCCTGGCATGTTCAGCGCCAATCCGCGCTCAACACCGACCGCGCGACTGCTCCATGCGCTGCATTATGACGAGGCGCAGGAAATCGCCAGCAGCGGTGCCAAGGTGTTGCACCCGCGCTGCATCCTGCCAGCCAAGCAGGGCGGTATTCCGGTGTGGGTCTATGCCACGCAGTCTCCGGACATGGAAGGCACGCACATCA
>CAYFPW010000153.1:0-4198 GCA_964345055.1 uncultured Steroidobacteraceae bacterium
GGTCAACTGCGAGCGCTGCGCCGCAGATGGGGCGCAGCACGCCACGCACTCGCACTCAGCGCATGAGCCACACTCTGCACACGGCAAAGGCTAATCAGCCGTCGCTGGCCGGCTTGCCGCGGCCGAAGCTGAAGCGCTTCTTCAACCAGGATTGCAGATCATCCATGAGTGTGTAGGCCACCGGCACGACCAACAGGCTCAGCACCGTAGAGGCCAGCAGGCCACCGATCACCGCCACGCCCATCGGCGCGCGGAAGCTAGGATCACCGGAAAGGCCCAGTGCGATGGGCAGCATGCCCGCACCCATGGCGATGGTGGTCATGATGATCGGCCGCGCGCGTTTGGCGCAGGCATCGATCAGCGCCGCATGACGCTCCATGCCGTGATCGCGCCTGGCCATGACTGCGTATTCCACCAAGAGAATGGAGTTCTTGGTGACGATACCCATGAGCGTCAGCATGCCGATCAGCGAGGAAATCGACAACTCATATTTGAACGCCAGCAATGCCACGAATGCGCCGCCCACCGACGGCGGCAGCGCGCTGAGAATGGTGATCGGCTGGATGAAGTCGTGGAACAACAGCACCAGCAACGCATACACGCACAACACACCGATGAACATGGCCAGCACGAAACTGGCGATCAGCTGCGTAAAGAACTGCGATTCGCCGGTGTTCACGCGATGCACTCCGGTGGGCAGGCTCTTCATCGATGGCAGGCCTTCAACACGCTTGAGCGCTTCGCCGAGTGCGATGCCGTCCAGATCCGCGGTGATGCTGACGCGACGCATCCGGTCGTAGCGACTGATGGTGGCCGGTGCCGTTCCCATGCGGATATCGGCCACATTGGCCAGCGGTACGGCGCCGGCACGACCTGGCACCGGGAGCAGTCGGAGATGGTCGATATCCGCACGCGCCGCGTCGTCGAGACGCACACGGATCGGCACCTGGCGACTGGGCAGGTTCAGCTTTGGCAAACCCAGCTCCACGTCGCCGCTGGTGGCAAAGCGGATGGCTGTGGAGATGGCTTCGGTGGTCACACCCAACTCGGCCGCACGTTCCGGGCGAGGCCGAATCTCGATCTCCGGCTGCAGCAGGCTGGCACCAGACTGGGCAGCACTGAAACCCGGCGTCGCCCTCATCTCATCACTGACGCGGGCCGCAGCGGCATTCAACGTGCCCGTATCGTCACCCACAAGATTGAACTGAACCACACTGCCGCGGCTGCGAGTTTGAACGCGCACGCCGGGAATCTCCGACACGGTCTGCACGGCGCGCCGCTGCAATACCTGCACCGTGTCATGACGTTGCTCGCGCGGCACCCAGATCAAAGCCAGCGAGGTACTGTTCACTGTTGAGCCATTGCCGATCACGGCGAAGGTACGCTGGATGTCGGGGCTTGCAGACAACCTCGACAGCGCCTGCTGTGTGACATCCAGCGACTGCTGTAACGTGGCTCCCGGCGGCAACTGCAACACCAGTTCGGCCGCACCGAAGTCGCCACCCGGTGCGAAGCCCTGCGGCACAAAACGGCCCAGCGCCATGGATCCGACGAACAGCGCCGTAGCGGTCAGCAGCGTGATGCGCCGATGATTCAAACACCAGTCGATGATGCGCAGGTAAGTGGCCAGTCCGCGCGGCGGCTGCTCCTCTCCGTGGTGCGGCTTCATCCAATAAGCCGCCATCGTTGGCGTGAGCAGACGCGCCACCAGCAATGAGCAGAGCACGGCGAGCGCTGCGGTGAAAGCAAATGGGCGGAAGAATTCTCCGGCCACACCACCCATGAATGCCACCGGCACATACACCGCGCAGAGAGTCAGCGAGGTGGCGATGACCGCCAGCCCAATCTCGATGGCCGCGTCAGTCGCCGCAGTCAGCGGCGGCTTGCCCTGCCGCAAATGGCGCACGATGTTTTCGACTTCAACGATGGCGTCATCGACCAGCATGCCAACCACCAGCGTCAGCGCCAGCAGCGTCAGCAGATTCAGTGTGTAGCCCAGCAGCGCCATCCCGAGGAATGTCGGGATGATGGCCAGCGGCAGCGCGGACGCCGAGATCAGCGTTGCACGCCAGTCGCGCAGGAATATCCACACCACCAGAATGGCGAGCAGCGCACCTTCGATCAACATCTCCATCGAGCTGCTGTAGGACTCGCGCACATTGCGCACTTCACTGTCATCGATGACCGTGAAACGCATGCGCGGATACTGTTGCTGCAGCTCGGTTATGGTTTTCTGGGTGTTTTTCGCGACTGCGGCGACGCCAGCCCCCCAAGCACGCGTGACATCAAACGCCACCACGGGCTTGCCATTCAGCAGCGCCAGCTGACGGCGCTCAGAGCTCTGATCAGTGACTTTGGCGATGGCACGCAGCTGAATCGAGCGCCCGTCACTGAGCACGATGGGCAGCGACTCGAGCTCACCGGCCCCGCTGAGCGTGCCAATTGCGCGGACGTTCTGCTCCAGCCCACCCACCCGCGCGGTGCCCGCAGGCAAATCCGCCTGAATGCGCCGCAGCTGACGCGACACATCCGTGGCCGTCGCACCCAACGCCGACATTCGATCCGGATCCAGACTGACGCGAATCTCGCGCTCCACACCGCCGATGCGCGACACGCGCCCCACCCCGGGCAGCGCCGCGATGGGCCGCAACACAGACTGATCAACAAACCAGGAGAGCTCCTCGTCGCTGATCGGATCCTCGGAGCTCACGGCGTAAGTGAGGATGGCGCCGCCGGCCGTCGTGGCACGCGAGATCACCGGCTCGAGCGCATCAGCCGGCAGATTGGAGCGGATGCGGGTGATTGCGTCACGCACATCGTCCGTGGCCTGAGAAAGATCCGTGCCGAACTCGAACTCGATGACGGTATTTGAATTACCCATCGAGACGCTCGAGGTGATGTGCGTGACGCCCGCGACATTGGCCAGCGCATCCTCGATCTTGCGAGTGATCTCGGTTTCGAGTTGGTCCGGCGGCGCGCCGGCGTAGCTCATCGTTACCGATATATAGGGAAAGGCGATGTCGGGCCGGTCCTGGATATCCAGCGAGCGGAACGAGAACAGCCCGCCCACCGTCAGCACGACGAACAGCATCAGCACCGGCACCGGATTGCGGATGGCCCAGGTGACGAAGTTCATGGGTTCAGACTCAGGGGGCTGACTTGACGGACACGCGCTGCCCGTCACTGAGGAAGGCCACGCCGCTGCTCACTAACTGATCCTGTGCGGTGACCCCGGAGGTGATCTCGATCTGCGCTCCCTGTACGGTTCCGGTCTCGACACGACGCCGCTGCACGGTAGCGCTCCCGTTCACCCGAAACACATAGCTGTAGCCATCCTGCACCAGCACCGCTGACAACGGCACCATCAACACTTTGACCTTGCCGGTTTCTATTTCGCCGCGGGCAAACATGCCGGGACGCACCACACCGCGCGCGGCAACATCAACATAGACGATGCCGGTGCGATTACCGGTCTGCACTGTGGGCGCGACGCTGCGAACCTTGCCGGAGAGCGCCGCACCCTCAGAGGTCTGGATGCTGACGCTCTGCCCGGCGCGGACAATGCGCATATCGGCCTCGGGCACTTCGGCACGCCACTCGACGCGCTCCTGGCGCAACAGGCGCAGCATCTCCGTGCCCGCCTGCACCACCTGACCGACCACAGCGCTGCGCGCTGTGATCACGCCATCATCCGGCGCCAAGACATGCGTATAGCGCAGGCGCAGTTCAGCGGCATCGAGATTGGCTTGCGCCGTGGCCAGCGCTGCCTCAGCGGAGATGGCATTGGTACGCAAGTTGTCGAGATCGGCGCGGGCAAAATTGCCGCTGGCGAACATGGCTTCGCCGCGCCCGAGTACGGTGCGCGAATGATTGAGCGCTGCCTCGGACTGCTTGACGCCGGCGCGTGCAATGACCACCTGTGATTCGAGAATGCCCGACGATAGCGTGGCCAGTTCCTGGCCCTTTTTGACGCGGTCGCCGATCTCGACCCGCATGGTGGCCACCTGATAGCCGCCCACTTCAGGCGCGATGATCACTTCTTGCCACGCTTGGATGGAACCGGTGGCGACCAGTCGGCGCACCAGCTGCGTGGTTACCGGCGCAGCCACCGCCACACTCTGCGCTGTCGCACCCTCGGTCGCCGGCGTGGCCGCGCGCAGCGGACAGGTCAGCGCGATCAGCAGCGCGCACAGCAGCG
>CAYFPW010000154.1:0-4186 GCA_964345055.1 uncultured Steroidobacteraceae bacterium
AAAGGACTGTTTGAAGACTGACACGTCATCAACCTCGAGTATTCGGAAATGGGAGGGATGCCGCGGGGCCGGAAGGCCACCCGCGGCAATCGCGGCGCCGCTTAGCGGCGCAGTCCAAGCCGCTCAACCAGCTGCTGGTAGCCAGTCAGGTCGGTGGCCTTAAGATAATCGAGGAGCTTGCGGCGCTGGTTAACCATACGAACCAGACCGCGGCGTGAGGAATGGTCACGCTTGTTGGCCGAGAAATGACCGCTCAGGCCATTGATTCGTTCCGACAGCAGTGCAATCTGCACTTCCGCCGAACCCGTGTCCTTGGCATCGCGCTGGAACTTGGCGACGACTTCACTTTTTTGCTGAACTGACAGAGCCATGATTTGTAACTAACCTCGGAAACGTTTGATTTGTCTCTATTAAGCCGCGCATTGTAGCCGGGCGCGGTCTGACCCTCAACCACGACTACGGGCTGGCGTATAGCCGCCGGGGCCGAACCCCTCCGTCCGGCTCCAGTGACCCAAGACCAAAGAACCGCCCATTCGTGTCGTATAGCCGCAACAGGCTGCCAGGCGATCCGGCTATGGGGGACGGCGGATTGACCCGCTGGCCGTGACGGATGGCGTGGCTGTCGCGCTCCGTCAGCCGGACCTCGGCCAGATGCGGCAGCGCCCGGTCAGCTGGCAGCAGTGCGGGCAGCGGCCCGGATAAAACAGCCTCCAGCGTCACCATGGGCAGAGTCGCGAATGGCTCGACATACTCACGCCTTAAGGCCGCCAGAAAGCCCAAGGTACCCATGGCGCGCGCCAGATCCTCGCCCAGTACCCGCACATAGGTTCCCTTGGAGCATAGGACGCGACAGTCCAGCTCAGCCGCCGTCAGCTGAATGAGTTCAAGGCTTTCGATGATGATTGGCCGGGCTGCACGCTCGACGGTGATGCCCGCACGCGCCAGCTGGTAGAGCGGTCGACCGTCCCGCTTGAGCGCGGAATACATCGGCGGCACCTGCAGCGACTCGCCAATAAAGCCGGCCAGCGCCTGCCGCACGCTCGACTCGTGCAGAGACGGCACTTCGGCGGTACCCACCACTTCGCCTTCCGCATCACCGGTGCTCCGCTGCTCACCCAACCGCAGCGTGAAGCGGTAGCACTTGCGACCGGAGAGGACTTCGCCCGCAACCTTGGTGGCTTCGCCCAGGCAGATCGGCAACATGCCGCTGGCCAACGGATCAAGTGTCCCGGTATGCCCGGCGCGCACACTGCCGTAAGCACGGCGCACCTTCTGCAGGGCCGCGTTCGATGACAGTCCGGCGGGCTTGTCGAGCAACAGAATGCCGCCGTCGAGCGGCAACGAAACGCTATTCGCCACCGCGCTCGCGATCCTTGCGGCGTGCAACGTCGATGAGGCTGGTGAGTTGATGAGCTCGCTCGATGCTGACATCGGGCTCGAACTCCAGCTTCGGCGCATGACGCAAACCGAGGTCACGGCCCACCTCGCCGCGCAGGAAGCCGGCGGCGCTGGTCAGTCCGGCACGCACCTCCTCAGCTGAATGCTGGTCGCCAAAGGGCAGGAAATACACCTTGGCGGAGCCACCGTCGGCCGCAAGCCGGACCGCGGTGATGGTCACACTGCCGACCCGCGGATCCTTAACCTCGCGACGCACCAGCTGCGCCAAAGTCCGCAGCATCTGCTGCTCGATACGCTGCGCGCGTGAATGATTGCCAGCCATGACGGACGCACGGTTACTGAACCGTGCGCACCACCTCGACACGCGAATAGCATTCGATCTGATCGCCGACGCGCACGTCCTGATAGTTCTTCACACCGATACCGCATTCAGTACCGGCACGCACCTCGCCCGCATCGTCCTTGAAACGCTTCAGGGACTCGAGCGCGCCTTCGAAGATCACCACGTTGTCACGCAGCACGCGGATCGGGTTGTTACGCTTCACCGACCCTTCGGTCACCAGACAGCCGGCAACGACGCCGAACTTGCTGGAACGGAACACGTCCTGCACCCTGGCCACACCGACGATTTGTTCTTTGATCTCCGGCGCCAACAGGCCGCTCATCATCTGCTTCACATCGTCGATGGCTTCGTAAATCACACTGTAATAGCGTGCCTCGACACCCAGATCCTTCATCGCATCCCGGGCACTGGCATCTGCACGCACATTGAAGCCAATCAGCACGGCGTTCGAAGCAGCAGCCAGCTGCACGTCGGAAGCCGTGATGCCGCCGACCCCCGAAGACAGGACCCGAACCTTCACTTCATCGATCGAGAGCTTGGTCAGTGAGTCCCGCAATGCCTCGGCACTGCCCTGCACGTCGGTCTTGAGAACGACCGCCACGACGCTCGCCTTCTCCTCACCCATCTGCGAGAACGCATCTTCAGCGCGGGTTGTCGTGCGCGCCAGCTTCACATCACGGAACTTGCCCTGACGATACAGCGCCACTTCGCGCGCCTTACGCTCGTCCTCCACAGCCATGAGCTCGTCGCCGGCATTCGGTGTGCCGGACAGACCCAGCACGACAACCGGCATGGACGGAGTAGCTGCCGTGACCGACTTGCCCTCCTCGTTGAACATGGCGCGCACGCGACCGTACTCCGAGCCGGCAAGAATGTTGTCGCCGATGCGCAGGGTACCTTTCTTAACCAGTGCCGTCACCACAGCACCGCGCCCCTTCTCCATCGTGGCTTCGACGATCACGCCACTGGCGAGACCCTCGTGCGGCGCCTGCAACTCCAACACCTCAGCCTGCAGCAGGATCGCCTCGAGCAGCTTGTCGACACCGGTACCGTTGCGAGCTGAGACGTTGATAAACATGTTCTGACCACCCCACTCTTCAGGGATGACGTCATGCTTGGAGAGCTCCTGCCGCACACGATCTGGATCGGCCTCGGGCTTGTCGATCTTGTTGACTGCCACAACCAGCGGAACACCTGCCGCACGCGCATGCGTGATGGCCTCCACGGTCTGCGGCATCACACCGTCATCAGCCGCAACCACCAGCACCACGACGTCCGTGGCTTTCGCACCACGGGCACGCATTGCAGTAAACGCTGCGTGACCCGGCGTATCCAGGAAGGTGATCGGTCCCTTGGGCGTCGTGACCTGATAGGCACCGATGTGCTGAGTGATGCCGCCGGCCTCTCCGGCAGCCACTTTGGTGGTGCGGATGTAGTCGAGTAGCGAGGTCTTGCCATGATCGACATGGCCCATGACCGTGACCACAGGTGGCCGAGGCTGCGCCTCATGTTCGGCACCCTCACCCTGCAGCCCGGACTCGATCTGATCCTCTTTCAGCGCCTTGGCGACATGGCCCATCTCCTCGACCACCAGCATCGCGGTATCCTGATCGAGATGCTGATTGATGGTCGCCATCACGCCCATCTTCATCAGATTCTTGATGACTTCAGTTGCCTTGACGGCCATCTTCTGGGCCAGTTCGGCTACCGTGATGGTCTCGCCCAGTGCCACTTCACGCTGCACCGGTGCTGTCGGCTTCTCGAAAGCGTGCTTCTGCTCCATGTCCGCCGGCATGGTGCGGGCACGCACTTTCTTCTTTTTCTTGTGACGTGCACTCACGTCACCGGCGATATGCAGTTCTTTGCGTCCATAGCGCGTGGCGCCATCAGCGGGTTCGGTTGCGCGCGACTCCTTCCCGGGCTTCGCTGCACCATGGTTGGCCCTCGCGGGAGCCTCTTCGCGCTTCGGTTCGGCGGCGGCCTTGCGGGCACGCTCTGCCTCGTCGGCCGCCTTCTGCTCAGCCTGCCGACGCGCCTCATCGGCGGCACGCTTTTTCTCGGCTTCAGCTTCGACACGACGGCGATTTTCCTGCTCGATGCGCTCGCGCTCGCGCTGCTCTGCCTCAGCCTTCTCCTGCGCCAGACGAACCGATTCCTCGGATTCCTTACGCTGGCCCTCAAGCTGCTCCTGCTGGACCCGCGCCTGCTCCTCGAGGACATCGCGCTTCACGTAGGTGCGTTTGGCACGCACTTCCACGTTGACAGTTCGCGCCCGCCCCTGCGTGCTAGCGAGTTTGATTTCCTGCTGCGACTTGCGCTTCAGCGTGATGCGCGAAGGGGCCGACTCGGCACCCGCGCCACCATGGCTGGCACGCAGATGCGTCAGCAGCAGCATCTTGGCGTCATCGCTGATCTTGTCGGCCGGACCGCTGACCTGAATACCCG
>CAYFPW010000155.1:0-4150 GCA_964345055.1 uncultured Steroidobacteraceae bacterium
TCCTGCAGGGTGTGCAGAGGACGCAGCGGCCAGTGGAACAGCCCCGCCACCATGCTGTTGGCCAGCAGGTGCGGCTCGCGACTGGCCGATCGCTTGCTGAACGTGGAGGCGATGGCACGCACCATCATTTCCAGTGCGACCGCAGCCGGCAACACCCCGATTAAGACCGCGAGACGCGCTGGCCACACCCGCGCCGCTGAACTGTAGAACAGCACCAGCGACATCAGCAGCAGCACCGCGATGACGACGCGGGTGAGCTGCGCCATTCGCATGCCCTCGGGCCACTCTGCCGGGGCCGTGGTTGCGAAGTGACGCTCGAGCACCAGCAATACGAATGCCAGCAGCAGCGCGAGGCCACCGCCGATAATGCCTGCGCGGCCAAGATCGGCGCCGGCCAGGCTGAGATTCCAGCCCATGCGCACTGCAATCCAGGCCAGTAGCGCTAGGCCGCCGAGCCAGAAAGCCTCGATGAACTCTGTTCCGATACGTTGCAGGAAACGCTCGTCAAAGCGGCGCAGACCGGAACCGACCGCGGTCCGGAACCGCGCGAAACGCTGCGCCGTAGTTGACCCCGTCACAGCCGATGCGGCCACAACGTCCGGCTGTGCGGCTTGGGCTAATGGCGTACGGGCGTGATGAGCGCGGCGCCAGAACATCCAGCGCGGCCTGCCTTCGGCGCCCAGGGCACGAGAGCGCCAACCGGCCACTGCATAGGCCGACTCCAGACCGGCGGCGAGTACCAAGAATGCCGCACTCAGATTTGCAGACAGCGTCTGCCACACTGACGGCGAGAGCTGGCGAGCCAGCACCAGAGCCGCAATACCCAGCACGGCCAGGGAAGATGAAAGCGTGAGGAGCCGTTGTGACTGCAGCGGGGCACGCTGAAACCTCGGCAGACCGCCGGGGTTGACGCCTTCGCTGTCCAGATCAATCTGCATCGTCACTCCAGAATCCGATTTCAGACCGGCGGGGCGGCGCCCTCCCGATCACTGCAAGCCCGCAAATCTTACCGCGAGATACAGGACGACGGCGCCAGCCAGGGTCATGGCGGTAGTCAAAAACTTGGGGTGGGCATGGTGGCTTTCAGGAATGAGGTCGCTGGCACCGATATAGACAAAGAAGCCGGCAAATAGTGCCAGCAGGGTCCCCAGCGCACTGGCGGACAAAGTGAAGAACAGGGTCGAGGCCATCCCGAGACCCGGGGCAATGGCATCGGCCACCAGCCAGCGCAGCGCGTTGCGACGACTGCCGTGGTTCCTGAGTACTACATTCATGGTGTTGATGCCGTCCGAGAAATCGTGCGTCAGCACCGCAATCGCCACGATGAGTCCAACCGACGGCGCCGCCTGGAAGGCCAGACCGATCATCACGCCATCAAGAAAGCTGTGCAGCGAGAAGCTGCCTGCCACCAAGGTGCCGCGATGCGTGCCCGCCACCGCCGCACCGGCCGCCTGCTCTGCCCCATCGTGATGAGAGTGATGGCCGGCGTGGCCATGCTCGTGCCCATCATGGTGATGATGCTCGGGATGCACATGGTGATGTCGCTGCGCGTGAAAAAACTGGATCCGGTCGAGTACCAGATAAATCAGGAATCCCAGCGCAGCACAGGACATCAATGTGGCAGGACTGTGGTACGGACCGCCGAGCTCCAGGGCTTCCGGAAGCAGGTCAAAGAAGGCGACCGCAATCACTGCACCGGCGCTGAAGCCAAGCACCAAATGCAGCTTGTCCTTGAGGCGCAAGGCCACCAGACCGCCGGCAAAAGTGGCGCAGAACGCCGCTATGGCTATTGCGAGAACCAGCATCTGTACATCAACTCATCAGGCGGGCGGATGTCGGCACATCCGCCCGCAAAGGGTGTGATCGTAACGGCTTACTGCAATTTCGGCGACTGCTTGCGCGCCTTGATCGTGTAACTGTCGGCGATCATGCCATCCTTATGGGTGGCATCTTCCTCTTTCGGCAGATAGGTCTGCACGTAGTCGACCTTCACATCCTGCGGCGAGACGCGGACACGGATATAGCCGCTGCCCCCCAGCACCGTGCCATGCAGATAATTGTACGACTTGGAGGTCGGACCGACATCGAAGCGACCTTCACGCGCAGGCATCGGTCCCTCCTGGTAAACCATGCCATCCAGATCCTGCTTGGCGTACAGGTGATCGTGGCCGTGGAACCAGATGGTGGCATTGTTGGCCACCAGCATCGGGTGAAGCGGCATCCCCCAGCCCGGACGCGCCTTGTCGAAGCCCCAAGTGCCGTCGAGGTTGTAGCCACCCATTTCCAGGTACTTCACCGTCTCGATGCCACCACGCATCATGCCGCGCATGTCGAGACCGCCAATCAGATTGTGTGAGAACAGGAACTTGTAAGTCGCCTTGCTGCTCTCCAGCGTCTTCTTGAGCCACTCGTACTGCTCGCGACCCAGCGTGGTCCACCAGTCACCAGCCTGTTCCGGCGCGATGGGCTTGTACCAGTACGGATCTAGCACGATGAACTGGGCATCGCCCCACTGCCATGAGTAGTAGGACTGACGCATCCCGACGATGGGCTCTGTCATGCCGCCGCCCGTGTAGAAGCCGTTGGGCTCCGGGTTCGGGAAGTACTGCTTGCGGGCCAGTGTGCTCCACACTGCCAGATTGTCGGGCGTGCCATCGTTGTTGCGTGCCCATTCGCCTTCGTGATTGCCGATGGCGAGATACAGCGGCACGGAATGGTTGATCAGATCGTAGTAGGAACGCAGCAGCTGGACACGATCCAGCACACCAGGCTTGGTCGGCGGGCGCATGCGATCGCTCTGGAAATTGTCGCCGAGGTCGAACATGAAGTCAGGCTTGTCGGCCAGCATCTTCTTCAATGTCAGCCGGTAGGCATCCATGTTGCTGTCGCCACCCAGATGCGGGTCGAACTGGGCCACAAAAGTGAACGTGCTGCCGGGCGGACGAGCGGTGTGGAACGAATACTCCGGGCGCGCCACATACTTGGCATCCGTCGCACCCAACTCGCGATATTGCATGCGGTAGAAGTACTGCGTATTGGGCTTGAGCTGCGTGAGCCGCACATTGAACGGCTCATTGGCTCGGTGCTTTTCCGGCGCAGTCTTGCCGACATATTGACCCGGTGAGGTGCCGTACTCGTAGTAGGCCTCGACATCCTTGGCCGGTGACGCGTTGATGGTGATCGTCGTATCCGTAGGGCGCCCCAGGAGTTCCAGCGCGGCGAAGGCCACGTCATGGACACCGCGCGGATACGCTCCGCCGCCGCCCATGCCACCGCCACCCTCACCCGGGGCATTCAGCGTGCCCGGCCCTGTGTAGGACTCGACGACCTGCTTCGGATCGGCAGCTTCCTTGTAGGGGAAGATGGACTTGTCTTTCGGATCAAGCCTGCCGACGGTGACGGCGCCCAGCGCCACCGCCGTCAGCAACACGCCGCCCGTCAGCATCAACTTTTGTCTGTTGCGCATTGTGCCCCCTAAGTGCCGTTGCCTTGTCGCGCGTTTCTCTGTTCAGCGCTACTTGCGCGCCTTGATGGTGTAAGAGTCCCCAAGCATGCCGTTCTTCAACGTGGCAGTTTCCTGCGACGGCAGCCAGGTCTGCACATAGTCCACCTTCACATCGTCCGGTGAAACACGGACACGCAGGTAGCCGGTGCCGCCCACGACTTTGCCGGTGTACTTGTAGCGATTGCCCGCATTGGCGTTGTTGCGCGCCGCCGCCTGAGCGCCCGGCATCGGACCTTCCTGATAGACGATGCCATCGAGGTCTTCCTTGGCGTACAGATGATCGTGGCCGTGGAAGAAGATGGTCGCCTTGTTATCGATCAGCAGCTGATGGATGGGCTTGCCCCAACCCGGGCGCGCCTTGTCGAAGCCCCAGGTGCCATCGAGGTTGTAACCGCCCCACTCCAGGTTCTTGACCACGGCGATACCACCACGCATCTGGCCATTCATGTCAGCGCCGCCGATCAGGTTGTGCGCAAAAATGAATTTGTATTTCGCCTTGCTGGTCTCGAGCTCTTTCTTGAGCCAGTCGTACTGCTCCTTGCCCAGCGTCAAGTACCAGTCGCCGCCCAGCTCAGGCGCGACAGGCTGATGCCAGTAGGGATCGAGCACGATGAACAGGGCATCACCCCAGTTCCAGGCATAGTT
>CAYFPW010000156.1:0-4072 GCA_964345055.1 uncultured Steroidobacteraceae bacterium
GAAAGCTTCTGATCCATCAGGCAAACTCCTTCAACAGTTCCGGCGGCAGCCGCCGCGGCTTGAATCCATCGACCGACACACAGGCCACTCGCACTTCAGCATCGAGCAACAGTTCCCCGTCCGGCGCGCCGCGCCGGACCGTCTGCCCGAACCACACACTGGCACCACCATCGGCGCGCGCCTCACAACTGATCGACAGCAGGTCATCAAGCCGTGCAGCGCGGCGATAGTTCGCCTGCAGGCTGACGACCGTGAAGACCACGCCCGCCTCCGCCTGCAGCTGCGCCTGCGACCAGCCCTTGGCCCGCAACCACTCGCTGCGCGCCCGCTCAAGGAAGCGCAGATAGTTGGCGTAATACACCACGCCGCCGGCATCCGTGTCTTCCCAATAGACACGGGCCTGCCAGACAAATTCACTCATCCACCCTCCCCGAACAGCGGCATGCTGGCGGCCGCGCGCTCGGGCACCTTGAGACCGAAGTGCAACCAGGCGTTTCGCGTGGCAATGCGGCCGCGCGCCGTACGGGCCAGAAATCCCTGCTGAATCAGGTAAGGCTCGACCACGTCTTCCAGTGTACCGCGCTCCTCGCCGATGGCCGCGGCAATGCTCTCAATACCCACCGGCCCGCCGTCGAACTTCTCCAGAACCATCAGCAAGAGTTTGCGATCCAGCGCATCGAGGCCCTGCGGATCCACATCCAGCATGTCGAGCGCAGAGGCTGCGATGGCCGCATCAATCGCACCGCTCCCACGCACCTGAGCGTAATCGCGGACGCGACGCAACAGCCGGTTGGCAATGCGCGGTGTGCCGCGGGCGCGCTGTGCAATGCGCTGCGCACCCTCTTCGCTGATCGGCACCTCGAGGATGCCGGCCGAGCGTGTCACGATGCGCTGCAGCTCGGTCACGCTGTAGAAATCCAGCCGCTGCACGATGCCGAAACGGTCGCGGAGCGGTGAGGTGAGCAGACCGGCACGCGTCGTCGCACCGACCAGCGTGAACGGCGGCAGATTGATCTTGATGGACCGCGCTGCGGGACCCTCGCCGATCATGATGTCGAGCTGGTAGTCCTCCATCGCCGGGTACAGCACTTCCTCAACAATGGGGCTGAGGCGATGGATCTCATCAACGAACAGCACGTCGCGCGGCTGCAGATTAGTGAGGATTGCAGCCAGATCGCCAGGTCGTTCCAGTACCGGACCCGAAGTCTGGCGCAGATTCACACCCAGCTCCGCTGCGATGATGTTGGCAAGCGTGGTCTTGCCGAGCCCCGGAGGGCCAAAGATCAGCGCATGATCAAGCGCCTCGCCGCGGCCACGCGCCGCTTCGATGAAGATCCCGAGCTGATTCTTCATCGACTCCTGGCCGATGTAGTCAGCAAGGTGCTTGGGCCGGATGGCGCGGTCGATGGCCTCCTCGTCGCGGGTGGCGTTGGCCGCGCTGACCAACCGTTCGTCGATGTTCGAGCTCATGGCGCCGCGCTCTGCAAGGCACGACGAATGCGCTCTTCGGTGCTACCGCTGTCGACACCCTTGAGCATCTTCGTCGCCTCCGCGGGCTTGTAACCAAGCGCGACCAACGCATTCCAGGCCTCAGACGCCGGGTCTGCCGCAACTTCCTGCGCAGCGTTAACGCCAGCGCCTGCGCGACCGCTACCCATCATCATACCCGCGCCGAGCGAATCGATACGGTCGCGCATCTCAATGACTACGCGCTCAGCGATCTTCCGTCCGACACCCGGAATGCGCGTCAGCGCCGCATGATTAGACTCGCGCACACAGCGCGCGAAGTCCGCAGCAGACATACCCGAAAGCAATGCCAGTGCGATCTTCGGTCCGACGCCGGAGACCTTCAACAGCGCGCGAAACACCACACGCTCATCAGCTGTGGCAAAGCCATAGAGGATGTGTGCGTCTTCGCGCACCACCAGATGAGTGAGCAATCGCACACGCTCGCCGGTACCCGGCAGGCCGTAGAAGCTCGACATCGGCGCCTCGATCTCATAGCCAACGCCGCCCACATCCAGCAACAGGTGCGGCGGCGACTTGTGAACGATGATTCCCTCTAGCGAGCCGATCATTCGCCACGCTCCAGCACCGCGGCGAGCCGCCGGCTCTGTGCATGACACAGCGCAATAGCAAGCGCATCCGCCGCATCCGGCGGCGGAACAGACTCCAGTTGCAGCAGCAGCGCGATCATGTGACCCACCTGTCCCTTCTCGGCACCACCATAACCAGTCACCGCCTGCTTGATGGCCCGCGGCGCGTACTCGTACGCCGATGCACCGCGCCCACTGGCCGCACAGAGCGCCACACCGCGCGCCTGACCCAGCTTCAGCGCACTGTCGGCATTCTTGTGCAGAAACACGCGTTCGATGGCGACCTCGGTGGGCTGATGGGTGGCCACCAGCGCGTCCACCTCCGCATAGATGTAGCGCAGGCGCGCAGCCAGATCTTCGCCGCGCACATCGATGCAGCCATGTGCCACATGCGCCAAAGCACCGCCACGCACCTGCAGCAATCCATAGCCCGTCCGGCGCGAGCCGGGATCGAGCCCCAGGATCAGGCAGTCGCCGGAAGGCGGCGCCGCCGCAGCACGCTCGGCAGTCTGCGCATCCGGCCGGTAGGCGCGCCAGGCGGCGCTCGAGTAACGCGGCATGACCTATGATAGCCGGAAGGCGCATATGGAGACCATTCGCACAGCAGCACCCGACACGCGGCCCGCCCTGCAGGCGACCGCGGAGCAGTTGCGGGCACTCGGTGTCGAAGCCACCGCCATCAGCCGTGGTGAACGCATCGCCGAACTGGTGGCCGCACACAGCGGCGATCCGCAGTTGCTGGCGGCCATTCAGCTGGCCCAGGCCGCGGCTGCCGGACTGGACCTGCAGCGCCCAGCCGTGGCAGCGCAGTGGCCGGCCGAAACACTGCGACTAGCCGCCGGACTCCATTCGCTGGCAGGTCTCGGCGCCGCCGGGGTAGAGCGCGCATTCACGCCTCAGCAAGCCGAAGCGACTCGCAAGATGCTGATGGCCGTTGCGAATGACCCACGGCTGATCCTCGCCCGTCTCGCCGAACAGTTGCTGCAACTGCAGGAGGTCCGTGAACAGCCGCCCGAGGTACAGCAACGGCTGGCCCGCAGCACTGAACTGCTGTTCGCACCGCTGGCCAATCGGCTTGGTATCTGGAGCCTGAAGTGGGAGCTCGAGGATCTGGCCTTCCGCTACCAGCACCCGGCGGCATATCAGGCCATCGCCGGCGCATTGGCGGAGCGGCGCGTAGACCGCGAGCGCTATATCGCCGAACTGTGCGTCGAACTGCGTGATGCGCTGGCGCGCGCCGGCATCCAGGCCGAGGTGTACGGCCGACCCAAGCACATCTACAGCATCTGGCGAAAGATGCAGCGCAAACATCTGGCCTTTGATCAGGTGTTCGACGTGCGAGCGCTGCGCATCGTGCTTGGCAGCGTTGCCGACTGCTACGCGGCTCTGGGACTGGTGCATGGCCGATGGCCCTACATTCCCAGCGAATTCGATGATTACATCGCCACACCCAAGGACAACCACTACCGCTCCATCCACACCGCCGTCACCGGCCCCGGTGGCAAGCCGGTAGAGATCCAGCTCCGGACGCGCGAAATGCACGAACAGGCCGAGCTCGGTGTGGCAGCACACTGGCGCTACAAGGAGGGTGTCAGCCGCGACGCCCGCTATGAGCAGAAGATCGAGTGGGCCCGTCAGCTACTGGAGCCACGCACAGCAGCGGTGCCGACTGACGAGAGTGACGAGGACCACCTGGACGAGCTGAGCCGCACACTCTTCGCCGACCGGATCTATGTGCTCACGCCGAAGGGTGATGTGGTCGATCTGCCGCAGGGCGCGACCGCGCTCGATTTCGCTTACCACATCCACACCAGCCTCGGTCATCGCTGTCGTGGCGCCAAGGCCAACGGGCGCATCGTCGCGTTAGACACACCACTGGCCAACGGCGCCATCGTCGAGGTGATCGCTGGGCGCAGCGGTGGACCGAGTCGCGACTGGCTGAACCCAGAGTCCGGCTATCTGGCCTCGCCACGGAG
>CAYFPW010000157.1:0-3980 GCA_964345055.1 uncultured Steroidobacteraceae bacterium
CCTCGCTGGCCAGTGCGCCGAGCTCAAGATCACCGCGTGCAACATTCTTGAGTTTGTGACCTTCGAACTCCGTCACGCTCCCCATCACCCACTCATCAACCTGATCGGCGAGCAACAGCACCTCGATCCCCTTCTTGCGCAAGAGTTCCAGATGCGGACTGTGGCGCGCAGCGGCATGCGAATCTGCGATCAGGTAATAGATGTGGTTCTGGCCAGACTGGAGCCTTGCCACATAATCGGCAAGGCTGACATTTTCGGTGTTCTCAGCGTTGACGGTGCTGGCGAAACGCAGCAGTGGCAGCAGTTTGTCGCGGTTGGCGGGATCCTCGTGCAGACCCTCCTTCAGTGCACGACCGAACTCCTTCCAGAATGCCTGATACTTCTCCTTGTCGTCCGTCGCCAGCTTGGTCAGCATCTCGAGCGCGCGACGGGTCAGTGCGGCACGCATGGCCTCGACATCTGCATTCTGTTGGAGCAACTCGCGCGAGACATTGAGTGGCAGGTCACTGGAGTCGGCCACTCCCTTGATGAAACGTAGATACAGTGGCAGGAACTGGTCAGCGTTATCCATGATGTAGACACGCCGCACATACAGTTTCAGACCGCGCGCCCCTTCGCGCTGCCACAGGTCAAATGGCGCATGCGCAGGCACATACAGCAGGCTGGTGTACTCACGCTTACCTTCGACACGGTTATGACTCCATGCCAGCGGATCCGCGCCGTCATGGGAGATATGCCGATAGAAGTCGCGGTATTCCTGGTCGGTGACCTCGCCGCGCGGGCGACACCAGAGCGCCTGGGCCTGATTGACCACCTCGAACTCCAGTGTGGCCGCACCTTCGCGCGGCATGCGCACCGGGAACGCGATGTGATCGGAATAGCGGCGTACTAGCGCCCGCAGCCGATAAGGATCCGCAAACTCCTGCGCATCTTCCTTCAGATGCAGTACCACGCGGGTGCCGCGCTGCGCGCACTCGACGGTCTCGACTGTATAGTCGCCCTCGGCGCTGGATTCCCAGCGCACACCCTGCGCCGCCGGCGCGTTGGCTGAACGCGATATCACCTCGACCCGGTCGGCCACAATGAAGGCCGAATAGAACCCGACACCAAACTGGCCGATCAGTTGCGCATCCTTCTGCTGGTCACCGGTCAGGCGCTGGAAGAATTCAGCCGTTCCAGACTTGGCGATGGTACCCAGATGCGCAATGGCCTCCTCGCGCGTCATGCCGATGCCGTTATCGCGCACCGTCAGCGTTCGGGCTTTCGAATCGAATTCAACCCAGATGCCCAATTCCGGCTCACCGCCCAGCAGATCCGGCTGCGCGAGCGACATGAAACGCAATTTATCGTTGGCATCCGAAGCATTAGAGATCAGCTCACGCAGGAAAATCTCCCGGTGGCTGTACAGCGAATGAATCATCAGCTTCAGAAGCTGGCTGACCTCGGCCTGAAAACCGCGGGTCTCTCGGGCATCACTCATTGCTTGCATCCCCTTCGCAGATAAACCGGCGCCGCGCCGGCGAACGGCGTTTATGGGGGTTTCACGAGGGGAATTCAAGCGGCACCGGGAAGGCGCCGCCAGAGGCGTTACTTTGAGCTGGGCTCGAAGCTGTCCTTGACGCTTTCAGCCCAGCTCTTGTAGCTGGACCAGGTATTGAGGTTGCGTGTGATCGCGGCGTGCCGACCAAGGCTGCGCTGCATATGCTCAAGCCAGCGTGCGTAGGCTTCCGCCGAACCCGCGGCGGGCACGGCGTCGGACGTATTGAGGGCGCTGCCTGCGGCTGACTTCTGGTCCATGGCTCCACCCCGTCCGAGAGATGGCGGCAAGACTATGCCGGCGGCAGCAGCGCGTAGAGGAACTGGGTCACACCTTGACGCACCGGCCAGCGCGAGGCGTCGAGGACGCCTGGATTCAGGGCACCAACCGGTAGCAGGGGCGGTATTCACTACCCGGCAGTTTCATGCGGCCCTGGGCCACGAAAGCGGTCAGCAACTCATCGAGCGGCCGCATCACCGCCACATCCCCGGTCAGCATGAAGGGGCCATGCTGCTCGATGGCGGCAATCCCTGGTTCTTTCACATTGCCCGCCACGATTCCCGAGAACGCGCGTCGCAGATCCGCCGCCAGTTCATGGACCGGTTGTTCACGATGGAGGCGCAGTGCACGCATCGCTGCATGCGTCGGCGCAAACGGCAACTGCAACTCATGCGGCACTCGCAACAGCCAATTGAAGCTGTAGGAGTCGCTGCGGGCGCGACGGAATTCGCGCACGGCCTCGAAGCGCTGCACCATGTGTCGAGCCACAGCGGCGGGGTCATCGATGATGACGGTGAGCCGTGCCAGCGCCTCGGCTCCGAGCGTGCGCTCGATGAAGCTGCGGATCTGTTCGAACCACGGCGCACTGCTGCGCGGCCCGGTCAGCACGATGGGTAGCGGCTGTTCCCGGTTTGCAGGATCGAGCATGACGCCGAGCAGGTAAAGCACCTCCTCAGCCGTACCAACGCCACCCGGAAAAATGACCATGCCATGCGCCAGTCGAACGAATGCCTCGAGCCGCTTTTCGATGTCAGGCAGGATCACCAGGTGATTGACGATGGCGTTGGGTGGTTCGGCCGCAATGATGCCCGGCTCAGTGATACCGATATAGCGCCCGGAAGTGATGCGCTGCTTGGCGTGAGCGATCGTCGCGCCCTTCATCGGTCCCTTCATCGCACCCGGTCCGCACCCGGTGCACACGTCCAGCCCGCGTAGCCCGAGCTCATATCCCACACGTTTGGTGTAGTCGTACTCAGCCTGACTGATCGAATGCCCGCCCCAGCAGACCACGAGACTGGGGCGCGCCTTGTGCTGAAGCAGCCGGGCATTGCGCAGGATGTGGAACACAGCGTCGGTGATGGTGGAGCTGTCCCGCTCCTCCACGCGCCCGGCGATAAATTCATTGGGCGCGAACACCACATCACGCAGCACCGCGAACAAATGCTCCTTGATGCCGTGGATCATCTCGCCATCGACAAAGGCCGCGGCCGGAGCATTGCGGATCTCAAGCTTGATGCCCCACGCATGCCGCAGGATTTGCAGGCTGAAGGCACGATATCGCTCGAAGATTTCTTTGGCATTGTCGGTGACGCTGCCGGAATTCAGAACTGCAAGGGCGCAATTGCGGAAGAGCGGATACAACCCCTGGCTGCCGGAATCGAGAAGCCGCTCGATTTCAGTCTGGGACAGATTTTCCAGACTGCCACGCGGCCCCACGCGCGCATCCACGGCATCGGCCGGATCAGCCAGTACAACACTGTTTTCCATTCAGGCTCCGCCGGCGCTAAGCGCGGATTTCGATCGGAATGTTGTCCTGGACGAGCAACCAGAACTCCAGCATGTCGGCATTGGATAGTGCAATGCAGCCATCGGTCCAATCCTGATCGAGGTAATAGCGCGCCGGAAACTTCAGATCATTGGGCAGTCCATGGACCATGATCGCGCCGCCGGCGTCCCAACCATGGCGCTGTGCCCGGGCACGATCCATGTCATTCGGATAAGACACCCTGATCGACAGGAAGTACTCGCTGCGCGGATTGCGCTGCTCCAAGCGATAAGTGCCCTCGGGGGTGCGCATGTCACCCGAGCGCTCCTTGGCGCCCTGTGGCTGCTGTCCCAGCGACACATGGTAGGTGCGCACCAGCGCGCGCCCCTGATAAAGGCGCATCTCGCGCAGACCCTTATAGACGATGACGCGATCGGCCGTGGGCAGCCGATAGGACTCCGCGGCCGACAGTCCCACGGCGCTGACCATCAGGAACAGAAGGGAAGCCAGGCGCGTCAGAGGATGCATGGCCTGATTATAGGCCGCTAAGACACAGACTGCCGGTGCGTGCGTTGCCGCTCCGCACCGGCCGGTGACAAGGGGGCGGACTAGCCCGGAGCTAACCGCACTTGGAGTCGCCGCAGTTCAGACAGGTCATGCACCCGTCCATCATCACCA
>CAYFPW010000158.1:0-3978 GCA_964345055.1 uncultured Steroidobacteraceae bacterium
ACCCAGTTGCGACAGTTGCGAGGCGCTCAAGAAGAGACGCAGAACGCTGCCGAAGCGCAGGTGAAGCAGCAGCGCGATCTTTACGCCGACCTCGACCGGCGTCTCGGTGCGCTGGAGACGGCGGTGCGAACAGCGGCGATGTCGCGCGCGAATAGCGGGGCCTCGCCGTCTGTCGAGTCCGCTGAGTCGCGTATCGCTGCAGCCGGTGCTGCGTCAGCGACATCCGGCAGCGGAGCGGTAGCCGCAGCCGTTGACGATCAGGCCGCCTACAGTCGTGCCTTCGAGACTTTGAAAGCCGGTCACTATGTGCCTGCCATTGCGCAGTGGCTGGACTTTCTGAAGACCTATCCCGCTAGCAAGCTTCAGGAAAACGCACAGTACTGGCTGGGCGAGTCCTACTACGTCACGCGCGATTACGACAACGCCGCTCTGGTCTTCAAGGGGCTGGTGAACAGCTTTCCCAATTCGGCCAAGGCGCCCGATGCGCTGCTGAAACTCGCGTTCTGCCAGTTCGAGCAGAAACATGTGGCTGATGCGGGTGCCACGCTCAAGCAGGTGCAGAGCCGCTATCCGGACTCCGATGCGGCGCGGCTGGCTGGCGAGCGGCTGGCCAAGATGGGCGCCGCCGGCGGCGCTGCGAAGCGTTGAATTCCGCCACTGCGGTGATGCCGCGGCTGCGCATCACGGAGATCTTCCATTCCCTGCAGGGCGAGTCCTCGCTGGTCGGACTTCCCACGGTGTTCGTGCGTCTCACCGGCTGCCCGCTGCGTTGTCAGTATTGCGACACGACCTACGCGTTTCAGGGCGGTGAGTGGCACACCCTTCCGCAGATCCTGGAACGCGTCGCCAGCTTGGGCGCCTCCTGCGTCTGTGTGACGGGCGGTGAGCCACTGGCGCAGAAGGCCTGTCTGCCGTTACTGACAGCGCTGTGCGATGCCGGTTACCGCGTGTCGCTGGAAACCAGCGGCGCATTGCCGGTGACCGACGTTGATCCGCGCGTCGTACGTGTCGTCGACGTCAAGACGCCCGGCTCAGGCGAGGAGCAGCGCAATCTTTATGCGCAACTGCCGCTGCTGGGCGAGTGCGATGAAATCAAGTTCGTGATCTGTGATCGTGCCGACTACGAATGGAGTCTGGCGCAGGTCCGATCACTGGCACCGCGCGCCGCCGTGCTCTTCTCGCCTAGCCATGGTCAGGTGAGCCCACGGGAGCTGGCCGAATGGATTCTCGCGGACCGCGCCCCGGTTCGTTTCCAGATGCAGCTGCACAAGTTATTGTGGGGCCATGAGCAGGGCCGCTGAATGAACCGCGATGCCAAGCCGGGTGACGCGGCCGTCGTGCTGCTCTCGGGTGGACTGGACTCGGCCACCGTGCTGGCCTGGGCGCGCCAGCAGGGCTGGCGCTGTCACACGCTGTCGGTGCACTACGGTCAACGCCATGGCGCCGAGCTGCAGGCCGCGCAGCACTTGTCATTGAGCCTCGGTGCCGTCATGCATCGTGTCATGCGCATCGATCTGGAGCAGTTGGGCGGTTCTGCGTTGCTGGATTCTTCCATTGCCGTGCCTGAGACGCCCGGGGAGGGCATCCCTGTCACCTACGTGCCGGCGCGCAATACGGTGCTGCTCTCCCTGGCACTGGCCTGGGCGGAAGTTCTGCAGGCGCCACACATCGCCATCGGCGTCAATGCGGTGGACTACTCGGGCTATCCGGACTGCCGGCCGGAGTTCATCGCGGCCTTCGAACGCATGGCGCAGCTGGCCACGAAGTGCGGCGTCGAGGGTGTGCCACTGCGTATCCACACGCCGCTGATCAGCCTCAGCAAGGCACAGATCATCCGCATGGGACTCGACCTAGGCGTTGATTACGCCGGTACGGTGTCCTGCTACCAGGCGGACGATCAGGGTGCCGCCTGTGGCGTGTGCGACGCCTGCCGCCTGCGACGTGCCGGGTTTGAGCAGTCGGGCGTCGCGGATCCGACTCGCTATCAGCCCAGCACCGGCTACCGTTGAGGCAGCGCTGCCGGTATGATTCCGGCCCGTCCAGCGGGCACATTCCGTGATCCATGGGTCCTTAGCTCAGCCGGTAGAGCAGCTCCCTTTTAAGGAGTTGGTCGTGCGTTCGAATCGCACAGGACCCACCATGGATTTCCGCACTGTCGTACATGCGCGAAACCGCGCGTCAAGCGCTCCACGGCACCGCTGGCGGCAGTGTCCCGGTTGGCGCTTGACAGTGACAGACTGGTTCCGTAACGTCGCGCCCCTTACGTGGGGCCATAGCTCAGCTGGGAGAGCGCTTGCATGGCATGCAAGAGGTCGGCGGTTCGATCCCGCCTGGCTCCACCAAATGAATGGAACAACGCCGCGGCATCTGCTGCGGCGTTCATACAGTGACCGTAATCCCTGTGTCCCCATCGTCTAGAGGCCCAGGACATCGCCCTTTCACGGCGGTAACGGGGGTTCGAATCCCCCTGGGGACGCCACGATTCAAGATCAGGCAGTCGAGCTCAAGCTCCTGCTGGCGTCGCTGCGGCGGTATGCCTATCATTCAGTTTGCTTGTAGTCATCAGGGCGCAATCCTTTGAAACAGCATTTTGAACAGCGTGTACTGGTGACCGGTGGCGCCGGCTTTCTGGGCAGCCATCTGTGTGATCGCCTCGTTGGCATGGGCCACGATGTCATCTGCGTCGACAATTTCTTTACCGGCTCCAAGAGCAATGTCGCGCACCTGCTGGGCAAGCCCAACTTCGAGCTCATCCGGCACGATGTGACTTTCCCGCTCTACGTCGAAGTGGACCGGATTTTCAATCTCGCGTGCCCGGCGTCGCCGATTCACTATCAGCACGACCCGGTGCAGACCACCAAGACCAGTGTGCATGGCGCCATCAACATGCTGGGACTGGCTAAACGCCTGCGGGCGACGATTTTTCAGGCCTCGACCAGCGAAGTGTACGGCGATCCAAGTGTGCATCCGCAGGTCGAGGGCTACTGGGGTAACGTCAATCCGATCGGTCCGCGCTCTTGTTATGACGAGGGCAAGCGTTGCGCCGAGACGCTCTTCTTCGATTACCACCGTCAGCACGGACTGAACATCAAGGTGGGCCGCATCTTCAATACCTACGGCCCGCGGATGCACCCGAATGACGGGCGTGTGGTGTCGACCTTCATCGTGCAGGCGCTCCGGGGCGAGCCCATCACGGTCAACGGCGATGGCTCGCAGACGCGTTCGTTCTGCTATGTCAGCGACCTGATCGACGCCTTCATCCGCTACATGGATCTGCCCGAGGTGCTTCCCGGTCCGATTAATCTGGGCAATCCGGTGGAGTTCACGATCCGCGATTTGGCCGAAGAGGTCATCAAGCTCACCGGATCGCGCTCGAAGATCATCTCCAGTCCCATTCCGACCGATGATCCCAAGCAGCGCCGGCCGGATATCAGCTTGGCGCGAGCGCGTCTGGGTTGGCAGCCAACCGTACAGCTGGCCGAAGGACTGAAGAAGACCGTCGAGTACTTCGACGCCACGCTGTCGCGTTAAATGCCCGGTCCTTCCGGCCTGGTGCTGCGCCTGCAGGAACTGCCGCAGTTCGTCCGCTTTGCCATCGTTGGCGGGTTGGGTTTCTTCACGGATGTGGCTGTGCTGATGCTGCTGATGCAGGGGTTTGGCGTAGGGCCCTATCAGGGCCGTGTGCTTTCTTATCTCTCTGGCGCGACTGCAACCTGGTGGCTGAATCGCAACTTCACCTTTGTGAGTCGCGGCAGTGCCCATCGTGTCCGGGAGTGGCTGCTGTTCGTCTCATGCAGCGCGCTGGCCGGCTTGCTGAACTACGCCGCCTATGCCCTGTTCGTCTTCCTGTTCGGCGGGCGCCCGTCCTCGGCCATCATCGGCGTTGGCCTCGGTGCCTGTGCCGGACTGTGGGTCAACTACACCCTCTCCAGTCGCGTTGTTTTCCGTCAGAGTGGCGGGTGAGGGCGGCTGTCAGAC
>CAYFPW010000159.1:0-3926 GCA_964345055.1 uncultured Steroidobacteraceae bacterium
ATGGTGTCATCGTCCTCGACCAAAAGAACTTGCATGGCGCGCTCCTGATTCATGATTCTGACAGCCTGAATCCGGATTGGTTCTGGCCCAGTGAGCGCAACGGTAAGGCGTTCATCGGGCAAGTTTAGGTGGCACAGCCTTTCATATGGCTTGCAATACGCAGCCGAACGCCCGTCATCCTGCGACTTAAGATCAGAGGCCCAGTTTACCGAGCGTATCGACCAGCTGGCGCAACCCCGCCGCCAAGGCCGGATGATCGGCATCGAAGCGCGCCACCAGCTCCGTCACGCGGTGACGTTGAGCCGGTGCCGCCAGCGCAGCACCTGCAGGAGGCTGCTGCACCAGCCGTTCAATGTCGTGCAGGACGGTCACCAGTAGCTGGCGCGATTCCGCGTCGAGCGCGGGATGGTGTGTCAACTGCTGATGAAGGCTGGCCAGACTACTGCGAAGATCGGTCGTATCCATGGTCATTGCCTCTTGTTTCGTGGACCTGTTTACCAGCGTCAGGCGCTCAACACCCGAACCTCGGCATTCAGAATACTTTCACCGTTGAGCGAGTTGGAGATCAGGCAGATATGTTCGGCTTTGTCGAGTAGCGAGCGAGCTTTGTCGACATCGGTGCCCTGCGGCACTTCCAGCACGGCATGGGTGGTAAAGCGGGTGAAGCGCGTGACTCCATCCACCCGTTCCAGCGTGCCCTCCACCTGCACTGACAGGTTCGACCAAGCCAGCCGCGAGGCACGTGCGACCGCACGGAAACTGAGAACGAAGCAGTCGCCGACGGCTGAGCACAGCAGCGTTTCGGGTGACCAGAATCCGGGCGGGCCATCAAATTCGGGCGGGGAATTCGACGCGATATCCGGCGACTCCGCACTGCTGAGTGTGACCGGGCCTTCGCTGCCGCTGCGGGCCTGAATGACGTAACGATGTGGAAACGGGTGCATGCTCTCTCCTTGCGTTTGATGGCCAGGCGGCACCCCGGCACACAGGATTTTGACTAAAAGCTGATAGTAGCCTCGATGACATCCAACAACGCGGTGATGGCAGCCCCGCGGCCGCTGCTGCGGCGCCAGACCCCGCCAACGGTACGCACCGGCTGAGGTTTCGCAAACGGCCGGAGCACCACCCCTCGGGCGGCAGCGTAAGCACCGCGGCTCGCCAGCTCCGGCATCAGCGTGATGCCCGCGCCTGCAGCCACCATCTGCCGAAGCGTCTCGATACTGGTGGCGCGAAAATCTTGGCGCTCACTGACATCGACACGGCTGCAGACATCCAGCGCCTGATCACGCAGACAATGCCCCTCTTCCAGCAGCAGCAGCGTTTCCCCGGCAAGATCAGCCGGCTTGAGCGTGCTACGCGTCGCAAAAGGGTGTCCGGCCGGCGCCAGCACGGCGAACGGTTCATCGTAAATAGGCCTCTTCACCAACGCTGCGCCATGAACCGGCAACGCCAGAATGGCCAGGTCAATGCCGCCCGCCTGAAGCTCATCCAGCATCGGTGCAGTCTGATACTCGTACAGCATCAGCTCGAGGCGCGGCAGCGCCTTGCGGATTTTTTGAATCACCAGCGGCAGCAGATAGGGACCGATGGTAGGCAGCAGTGCCACGCGCAGACGGCCCGCGAGCGGATCATGCTCGGCACGCGCAATTTCCATTACTTCGTCACTGGCTTCGACGATGCGCCGGGCACGCTCGACGATACGCTCGCCAGCGGGAGTCAGTGTGACGCGGCGGGGATGACGTTCGATCAGCTGCAAACCAAGGTACTGCTCGAGCTTCTTCAGCTGTGTAGACAGCGTTGGCTGACTGACGAAACAGCGCGCCGCTGCGCGCCCAAAGTGGCGCGTATCCGCTACCGCCACCAGATATTTCAGGTCCTTGAGCTTGATGTCGGCCATAGTTACCTCAGGTGGACCCGGATTCCATCGCAGCGTGCCAAATGGCTTGAACCGCCGCACGCTCAGCGCGGAATTCGTGATCGGAAATGACTGCGCCTTTGCCATCCAGCGCACGGTGATGCAGACAGGCGCGATAGGTGCGATACGCATTCGTCAGCACATCGATTTCGGCCTGCGAACGTAGGTCGGCCGAGGCCACGGACTCCAGCTGGCGGATGGTGTCGGAAAATAAGGCCACCGGCGGATGATCCTTCGCCCAGCGCAGCGCCCAGTATTGGGCCAGAAACTCAATGTCCGCGATGCCGCCGGGATCCTGCTTCACATCGAATTCGCCGACCTCAGCACGCGAGAGTTCTTTGCGCATCCGCTGGCGCATCTGGTTTACATCGGCACGCAGTTTTTCGCGGCGAACAGTATCGCGCAGCAACTCCATTCGCAGCGCCTCGAAGCGGGCACGCAACTGCGGATCGCCGGCAACGGCACGCGCGTGTAAAAGCGCCTGATGCTCCCACGTCCAGGCTTCCTGACGCTGATAGTCACCGAAGGCGTCAAGCTGAGTGATCAGCATGCCGCCCTTGCCGCTGGGACGCAGCCGCATATCGACTTCATACAGCCGACCCGCTGCCGAGTGATAGCTGAGCAAATGAACCAGACGCTGCACATAGCGCACGAAAAACACCTGGTTATCCACGCTCTTCACGCCATCGGTCTGCTGGTCCTCGCCGGCGGAGTCATGCAGGAACACCAGATCGAGATCTGAGCTGTACCCCAGCTCGAAGCCACCGAGCTTGCCGTAACCGACCGCACACAGGCGCACCGGACGCCGGGCCGCACCGTGCCCACAGGCGGGGACACCGAGCTGACGCGTCACCTGCTGCCAGGCCAATGCCATCGCGCGTTCGAGAATGACTTCGGCGATATCAGTGAGCCGGTCACTGACATGCATCAGCGGCAGTTTCCCGATCACGTCGGCCATCGCCACGCGGAACAGCGCGATGCGCTGAAAATGGCGTAACTGATCCAGCTCCGCCTCCTCGTCACCGGCGTCGAGCTGCTCCATACGCGCGGCGAGATCGGCAACCAGCGCCGCACGATCAGGCAGCGTGTCGGGGCGGCCCGCGTCGATGAGTTCATCGAGCAGCACCGGATAAGTGGCCACCTGCTGCGTGAGAAATTCCCCGTGTGTCGCAAGCTCCACCAGCCGGCGGCGCGCCACACCGTTTTCCAGCAGCAACGAGAAATAGGCCGAACGTGGCCCGATTGATTCGAGCACGCGCAGCAACCGGCGCAGGGTCTCCACCGGCGCAGACACTACCGCCACGTCATTGAGCAGCACCGGGACCAGCTGCACCAGTCGCCGGCGACCCACCTCATCCAAGCGGCGCAGCAGCGCCGAACCGGCGAGGTCGATCAGGAGAGGTGCAATTTGATCAGCATGGGCCATGCCCTGCGCATGCAGAACTTCAACCAGCCGCTCGGGAGTGGAGTCGGCATCAGCCCAGCCGGACAAGGCGGCACCCACCGTACCGGATCGTGCCGTCGCACCAGATTCCCCAAAGATCAGCTCAGCAAAATGGCGTGAGACCACGGCGCGCCGACCTTCCAGCTCCTCACGGAGCGAGGACCACGCCTCATGACCCATCGCACGCGCAATCCGCAACTGCGACGGCTCGTCCTCGGGCAATGAATGAGTCTGCTGGTCACGCAACATCTGCAGCCGGTTTTCCAGCCGACGCAGGTATAGGTAAGCGCTGCACAACTCGGTCACCGCGCTCGCGGGCAGCAAACGACTGCCCTCGAGGCGCGGCAGGATTTCCAGCAGCGATGTGCCCTGAAGTCGCCGATCCTGACCTCCGCGAATCAGCTGCATCGCCTGCACTGCGAACTCGATCTCGCGGATGCCACCGGGTCCGAGCTTGACGTTGTCATGCAGCTCGCGTCGCTCCACCTCGCGCTCGATCATCGCCTTCATGTCACGCAATGATTCAAAGACACCGAAATCGAGATAGCGCCGGTAAACGAACGGACG
>CAYFPW010000160.1:0-3842 GCA_964345055.1 uncultured Steroidobacteraceae bacterium
AGCACAGCCTCATCGCACAGCAACGCCGCCAGATCGGTGAACGCCTCACCCTCCGGCAGCGAATCCAGATATTTCACCAGCGGGTGCCCCACGTTGAGCTCGAGGATCGGGGCGCCAGCGGGAATATCCTGACCGTTGGCAGCGAGCATGCGACGCAACGCGGGCGAAAGATCACCGGCCCCTCGCACAATGCAGGCCGGCGAGTCGGTTAGGCGGGCGCTGGGGCGCACTTCCTGCACCCGCTCGCCGAGCGCATCTTTGCAGCGCTTCAGCAATGCTTTGCTCTCTTTGAGCGCCGCATCCACCGCCGACTGGTCAGCTTCACTGGCCAGTGCGCCGAGCTCGAGATCACCGCGTGCAACATTCTTGAGTTTGCGACCCTCGAACTCGGTCACGCTCCCCATCACCCACTCATCGACCTGGTCGGCGAGCAAGAGCACCTCGATCCCCTTCTTGCGCAACAGTTCCAGATGCGGACTGTGTCGCGCGGCGGCATGGGAATCGGCGATCAGATAATAGATGTGGTTCTGATCCGGCTGGAGCCTTGCCACATAATCGGCAAGGCTGACATTTTCGGTATTCTCGGCGTTAACGGTGCTGGCGAAACGCAGCAGTGGCAACAGCTTGTCGCGATTAGCGGGATCCTCGTGCAGACCCTCCTTCAGTGCGCGACCGAACTCCTTCCAGAATTCCTGATACTTCTCCTTATCGTCCGTCGACAGCTTGGTCAGCATATCGAGCGCGCGACGAGTCAGTGCGGCACGCATGGCCTCCACATCTGCATTCTGCTGCAGCAGCTCGCGAGAGACATTGAGCGGCAGGTCGCTGGAGTCGGCCACTCCCTTGATGAAACGCAGATAAAGCGGCAGGAACTGGTCAGCGTTATCCATGATGTAGACACGCCGTACATACAGTTTCAGACCGCGCGCCCCTTCGCGCTGCCACAGATCGAATGGCGCATGCGCAGGCACATACAGCAGGCTGGTGTACTCACGCTTGCCTTCGACACGGTTATGACTCCATGCCAGCGGATCTGCGCCGTCATGGGAGATATGCCGGTAGAAGTCACGGTATTCCTGATCGGTGACCTCGCTGCGCGGTCGACACCACAGCGCCTGCGCCTGATTGACCACCTCAAACTCCAGAGTGGCCGCGCCTTCGCGTGGCATGCGCACCGGAAACGCGATGTGATCGGAATAGCGGCGTACCAGCGCCCGCAGCCGATAAGGATCGGCAAACTCCTGCGCATCGTCCTTCAGATGCAGCACCACGCGGGTGCCGCGCTGCGCGCACTCTACGGTCTCGACTGTGTAGTCGCCCTCAGCGCTGGATTCCCAGCGCACACCCTGCGCCGCGGACGCGTTGGCTGAACGCGATACCACCTCGACCCGGTCGGCTACGATGAAGGCCGAATAGAACCCGACACCAAACTGGCCGATCAGCTGCGCGTCCTTCTGCTGGTCACCGGTCAGGCGCTGGAAGAACTCAGCCGTGCCGGACTTGGCGATGGTGCCCAGATGTGCGATGGCCTCCTCGCGCGTCATGCCGATGCCGTTATCGCGCACCGTCAGGGTTCGGGCTTTCGAATCGAACTCAACCCAGATGCCCAATTCCGTCTCACCGCCCAGCAGATCGGGCTGCGCGAGCGACATAAACCGCAACTTATCGTTGGCATCCGAGGCATTGGAGATCAGCTCACGCAGGAAGATCTCCCGGTGGCTGTACAGTGAATGAATCATCAGCTTCAGCAGCTGGCTGACCTCGGCTTGAAAACCGCGAGTCTCTCGGGCATCACTCATTGCTTGAATCCCTTTCGCAGATACACCGGCCCCACGCCGGCGAACGGCGTTTATGGGGGTTTCAGGCGTGGAATTCAAGCGGCGCCGGGAAGGCGCCGCCAGAGTCTTTACTTCGAGCCGGGCTCGAAGCTGTCTTTGACGCTTTCAGCCCAGCTCTTGTAACTGGACCAGGTATTGAGGTTGCGTGTGATAGCGGCGTGCCGCCCGAGGCTGCGCTGCATATGCTCGAGCCAGCGTGCGTAGGCTTCTGCCGAACCCGCAGCGGGCACGGCGTCGGACGCATTGAGGGCGCTGCCAGCGGCTGACTTGTGTTCCATGCTCCACCCCGTCCGAGAGATGGAGGCAAGACTATGCCGGCAGCGGCAGCGCGTAGAGGAACTGGGTCACACCTTGAGGCACCAGCCGGCGCGAAGCATCGGGTACGGCTGGATTAGGGCACCAACCGATAGCAGGGGTGGTATTCACTGCCCGGCAGTTTCATGCGCCCCTGGGCCACAAAGGCGGACAGCAACTCATCGAGAGGCTGCATCACGGCCGCATCGCCGGTCAGCATGAAGGGACCGTGCTTCTCGACGGCGGCAATCCCGGGTTCTTTCAGATTGCCCGCCACGATTCCGGAGAAGGCGCGCCGCAGATCCGCTGCCAGCTCATGGACGGGTTGTTCACGATGGAGTCGTAGTGCACGCATCGCCGCATGCGTCGGTGCGAACGGCAGCTGCAGCTCATGCGGCACCCGCAAGAGCCAGTTGAAGCTGTAAGAGTCGCTGCGCGCACGCCGAAATTCGCGCACGGCCTCGAAGCGCTGCGCCATGTGTCGCGCCACAGCGGCGGGGTCATCGATGACGACGGTGAGGCGCGCAAGCGCCTCGGTTCCGAGCGTGCGCTCAATGAAGCTACGAATCTGCTCGAACCACGGCGCGCTGCTGCGCGGCCCGGTCAGCACGATGGGTAGCGGCTGCTCCCGGTTTGCCGGATCAAGCATGACACCGAGCAGGTACAGCAACTCCTCGGCCGTGCCAACGCCGCCCGGGAAAATGACCATGCCATGCGCCAGACGAACAAATGCCTCAAGCCGCTTTTCGATGTCGGGCAGGATCACCAAGTGATTGACGATAGCGTTGGGTGGTTCGGCGGCGATGATGCCAGGCTCGGTGATACCGATATAACGTCCTGAAGTGATGCGCTGCTTGGCATGAGCGATTGTCGCGCCCTTCATGGGCCCTTTCATCGCACCCGGGCCACACCCGGTGCACACGTCCAGACCACGAAGCCCGAGTTCATACCCCACACGCTTGGTGTAATCGTACTCAGCCGGACTGATCGAATGCCCGCCCCAGCAAACCACGAGACTGGGACGTGACTTGTGCTGAAGCACTCGGGCATTGCGCAGAATGTGGAATACAGCATCGGTGATGGTGGAACTGTCCCGCTCCTCCACACGCCCGGCGATGAATTCGTTGGGCGCGAACACCACGTCACGCAGCACCGCGAACAAATGCTCCTTGATGCCGCGGATCATCTCGCCATCGACAAAGGCCGCGGCCGGAGCATTGCGAATCTCGAGCTTGATGCCCCACGCATGCCGCAGGATCTGCAGGCTGAAGGCACGATATCGCTCGAAAATTTCTTTCGCGTTGTCGGAGTCGCTGCCGGAATTCAGTACTGCAAGGGCACAATTGCGGAAGAGCGGATACAACCCCTGACTGCCGGGATCGAGCAGCCGCTCAATTTCAGTCTGGGACAGATTTTCTAGACTCCCGCGTGGCCCCACGCGCGCATCCACGGCATCGGCGGGATCAGCCAGTACGACACTGTTTTCCATTCAGGCTCCGCCGGCGCTAAGCACGGATTTCGATCGGAATGTTGTCCTGGACGAGCAGCCAGAACTCCAGCATGTCGGCATTTGACAGCGCAATGCAGCCATCGGTCCAGTCCTGGTCGAGGTAATAGCGCGCCGGAAACTTCAGATCATTGGGCAGGCCATGGATCATGATCGCGCCGCCGGCGTCCCAGCCATGGCGCTGCGCCCGGGCACGATCCATG
>CAYFPW010000161.1:0-434 GCA_964345055.1 uncultured Steroidobacteraceae bacterium
TGCCGCGGAAAGATGCGTCTGGATACGAACTGCTGCGCGCGTCGACCACATCGCCTTCGCGGATCGCCGCCAGAAAAGCCTCAGGCACGCTGAAGTCGAGCTTGATCACACTGACATCATCGAGCGTGGTGATGACTTGTCCGGGCGTAACCAGGCTACCGACGCTGGTGTTGCGCAAGCCGATGCGCCCGCCAAAGGGCGCGCGAATCACAGTGTCATCGACGCGCGCCTGCGCGGCCTCGGCGGCCGAACGGCTGTTGAGCATCTTTGCCTCGAGCTGAACCAGATCCGACTCTGACAGTGCCTTGTTCTGGAACAACTGCTTGCCGCGCTGGTACTGGCTCTGCGTGTCGCGCGCCAAAGCCTCGGCGGCCGCCAGATTGGCGCGCGACACGCAGAGCCAGTACCAGCGCGGCAAGCAGTTGTTCCAGAAC
>CAYFPW010000161.1:444-3836 GCA_964345055.1 uncultured Steroidobacteraceae bacterium
GTGCCGTCGAACTCCACCAGAATATCGCCCTGCTTGACGAACTCACCCTCGCGCAGATGCAGCGCCACGACGCGATTGGTGGCCTTGGCGGTAATATCGACGGCCTCATTGGACTTGGCAGTGCCCAACGCCTCGGTCTCGTCGCTGAGCATGACGGCGTCGATCTTCTGCGCCAGCACCGCATTGTTCGTGCCGCCGCGCGAACCCCCGTTACCCCGGCCCGCGCTCGCGCTGGAACTGGACGCTCCGTGAGCTGCGGCGGCATCACCAGCCTTGGCACCGTTGGGCGATGCCGCGCTGGAAGCGGCCTCATGGCTGCAGGCGCTCAAAGTCGCCAAAGCCATCGTCAACAACAAGCCCACAACGGGGGTAGATGCCCGCCGCTCAATGACATGCGAATAGGACACAGAAAGCATTCGATCCACTGGCTGCCTCGGGCCCTCACCCGGCAGAACCGGCGCCCGCAGGCCAGACCGGGCCCAGCCGGTGGCTACGGAAACCCGATCCAATGACCGCGAAATCGAGGGCGAAAAAAGATGAATGTAACCGGCGAAGGTTACAGTCTGAATTGTGTAATTTCCATGATAATATTGACATCAATGAGCCCCGCTGTACGCCATTTCCTGCGTCAACCTTGGTTGCGCGAGCTGCTGCTTGTGGCGCTCCTGTTCAAGGCGCTGATACCCGCCGGCTACATGGCGGATGTGGGCCAGAACGGCCTTCCCTCGCTCAAGCTCTGTTCCTTCGCCTTGGCACTGACGGGTCAGAGCACACCCGGTGACGACGCGCCGTCGCCCACGCCTGACAACAGCCAGGGTGATCATGCGATTCACGAACAGTGCCCGCAGGCCCTGTCGCTCCAGCCAGCGTTAGCCTCGGCCTGGGTAATGACCTGGACGAGCGCAGCCAGCGCACCGCGTCTATCCAGTATCGAGGCTGGCTCAGCCTTCACTTATCTCTCACCGACGCCGCATTCGCGGCTGCCCCGCGGCCCACCCGCACTCGCCTGATCGTCCGCGGGCGCGAAGCCCGCATCTTGCGCAGTACTTTGCTGCGCGCCGTCGATCCCGGTCCGTAGCGATCGGGTGACTGTCGATCAGTATTTGAGAGAGCCCTCATGAAGAATCCATTGACGCCGGTGGCAGCTTGGCTGCCGCTGGTATTGAGCTTTTCCGCGCAGGCGGACACCACGCCCACTGCAAGCAGTGAACCAACACCGCAGACGCTTGGCATCGTGACCATCTCCGCCGGCGCGCCGACCTCACTCCCTAGTGAGATACCAACCACTCTGGCTGGCCTGAACGCAGAGCAGATCGCGCGCAGCGTGAACGCCACCGACAGCGAAGACGCACTCAAATATTTTCCAAGCCTGCTGGTGCGCAAGCGCTACATCGGCGACTACAACCATGCCGTGCTTTCCAGTCGCGCATCCGGCACCGGCAACAGTGCACGCTCAGCCGTCTATGTCGATGGCATCCTGATCTCCAACTTCCTTGGCAATGGCGCCAGCTTTGCACCGCGCTGGGCCCAAGTGACTACGGAAGAGATCGAGCGGGTGGACGTGATGTACGGACCCTTCTCCGCCGCCTATCCGGGCAACTCGGCCGGCGCGATCGTGGACTATGTGACGCGCATGCCGGAGCGCTTCGAAGCGCATCTGCAAACCGCGGGCGCTGCGCAGCCATTCCAGCTGTACAACACCGATGAAACGCTGCTCGCTCATCAGGAAAGCGGTTCCGTCGGCAATCGCAGCGGCGCACTGGCCTGGTGGATAAACCTGAACCATACCGACAGCCACGGCCAACCGCTCACCTTCCCGACGCGTCTGATCACCGCCACCACGGCGGGCAGCGCGGGCACGGCCGTGACCGGTGCGGTGTTGGGTCAGGATCGCAGCAATAACCCGCAATACATACTCGGCACCGCGACCGAATATCGCACGATGCAGGATCACGGCAAGCTGAAGCTATCCTATGATTTCACGCCAACGCTGCGCGCCAGTTACGCGCTGACTGTGTGGCAGAACGATGCCAACAGCCGTCCGCAGAGCTATCTGCGCGATACAGCGGGCAATGCGATGTACAGCGGCGCCGTCAATTTCGGTGGCCGGTACACAACCTTGACTGCAAGCGATTTTAGTCTTTCGAATGAATCGTTCCGACAACTAGCGCACGGATTATCGCTGAAGAGCCACAGCCTCGGACAATGGGACTGGGAAGTGGCCGCCAGCCTGATCGATTACCAACGCGATCTGCAGCGCATCCCCAGCATGCCGCTGCCCGCCGCCGCGAACAATGGCGCCGGAACACTGACAGACCAGCACGGCAGCGGCTGGGACACTCTGGCACTCAAGGGCATCTGGCGACCGCAGGGCCTCAGCGGTACCCATGTGTTCGACTTCGGTCTGCAACAGGATCAATTCCGTTTACGCTCACTGAAGACCACCCTCACTGGCGATTGGCGCACCGACACCGGCGGCACATTGAGCACCCGCGTGGCCGGCAACACCCGCACGAAGAGCGCTTTCATTCAGGATGCATGGGCTCTGTCGTCCAGCTGGAAAACTGTACTGGGGCTGCGCGCCGAGCGCTGGGAGGCCGACGGCGGTCAAACCGCTACTGTCAGCAGCGCGACGAACTACACCCATCGCAACAGCACTTATCTCTCGCCAAAAGCGGCGCTGGCTTGGGAGAGAACGGATGACGATGTTTTAAGGCTATCCGTCGGCCGCGCAGTACGGATGCCGACGGTGAACGAACTGTACGGCGCCACCTCCGGCGTGCTTACCGTGATCAATGACCCCATGCTTCGGCCTGAGAAATCCTGGACCGGCGAACTGAGCTGGGAGGCACAGCGCGGTGCATCGCACTGGCGTGCAACCGGCTTTCATGAAGTGGTGCGCGATTCACTCTATTCAGAGCGTATTGCGGTGGGCAGCGCGGTTGTCTCGCGCGTGACCAATGTCGCAAAGATCGCCACACCTGGCATTGAACTGGCAGTACAAACCAACGATTGGTTTCTGAATGGCTTGGCATTGCAATCCAGCCTGACATGGGCCGACTCACGCATCAAAGAAAATGCCGGCTACGTGACCAGCCCCAATGACACGCTTGGAAAATACCAACCGCGTGTGCCGCAGTGGCGCGCCAGCGCAGAGGCCGATTACCGCTGGAACCCGCATTGGACGATGACCGTGGGGGCGCGCTACAGCGGCCAGCAATATTCCACGCTGGATAACAGCGACCCCAACGGCTATGCCTATCAGGGTGCAAGCCCCTATGTGGTGACTGATCTGCGCCTGCGCTACCAGAGCTCAAGACGCTGGCACGCAGCGCTTGGCATCGACAACCTCGGCAACTATCAGTACTGGAACTTCCACCCCTACCCGCGCC
>CAYFPW010000162.1:0-3819 GCA_964345055.1 uncultured Steroidobacteraceae bacterium
GTGACCGTGATGATGAGCGGTTCGTTGCCCGTGCGCTGCAGCGGCACCGAGCTGGCCTGCGGCAGTTTGATGCGCAATCGACCATCGACGGCGAAGGTTGTGGAGAGCAGGAAAAACAGGACCAGCACGAGCAGGATATCGATCAGCGAAATCAGGTTGATCTCGGGATCCTCGCCGCGTCGTGGCCGCAGGTTCATGATTGACCCGCAGATGCCAGATTGCCGATGGTATCGGACAAGCGCATCACTTCTTTTTCGATGGCGATGATCAATCGTTCCACCCGTCCCCGGAGATAGCGGAAGGCAATCAGGGACGGGATCGCCACGCCGAGACCGGCCGCAGTGCAGACCAGCGCTTCGGCGATACCGCCGGACAACACCTGCGGATCACCGAGCCCCCCAGCGGTGATGGCATTGAATGACTTGATGATGCCCGACACTGTGCCCAGCAGACCGAGCAGCGGTGAGACGCCGGCGATGGTGCCTAAAGTATTGAGGTAGCGCTCGAGTTCGAAGGCCACATGTCGACCCGTGTCCTCGACCCGCTCGACCATGGCCGCATGGGGCCGGTGGCGCGCTTCAAGCAAGGCGGCCAGCACACGGCCGAGCGCTGAGTTGCGCGCCAGCGCCTGCACCACCTTATCGGTGACCTGGCCGGCCTCCAGCAGCGCGGAGGCTTTACGGGTCAGATCCGGCGGCAGGATGCGCTTCTCCTGCAGCGTCCAGAGACGTTCCAGGATGATGGCGGCGGCAACCACCGAGCAGGCGATGATGGGCCACATCATGGGCCCGCCGGCGCGCACTATCTCCCACATTGCTGCTGCAACCACTCCCGAGTCCAGCCCGGGATGATACCCAAACAGCGTCCGGGATAACCGCCTTTGTCAGTGTCCGGCCGGCCGTAGGTCGATCTGTCCGCCCCGGCCGTGAATCTCGACGGCACCGGAGATGCCCGTGATCCACAGCTGCGCCCCACCTTGCTGCCAAGCCGCCAGCGTGCGCTGCACGGCTGCCGTACCGGCGCCGCGACGCGACTGCGCCACCACGGCCCAGCGCGCGCCAGTGGCCGCTCGGAACTCAGGCAGATGGGCAATGGCGGCGGCATGGCGCGGCACCAGTAACACATCGCTATGAACCGAACCTGCGTCCAGAAGGCGCTGCTGCGCGGTGCGATCAATCTCGGGGGCCAGTAGCATCGTGGCACCACCGGCTGACTGATCGTTGCGCGGTACGCTGATACGAATCACACACTCGTCATCCAGCAGGCTCTCGAACTGCACACCATCCCACTGCCAGCGCTCGCCGGCCAGACAGGGCGCGAATTCCGGTGGCAGATCCAGCACGGCACCACCTGCCTGCCAGCGAGTGACTGCGCTCTCGGAGGCCAGTGCCGCAAGTCCGGCGGCGCGATCGTTGTCCAGGCACGGCATCACGACGCGATCCAGTTCGCGCAGCCGCATACCACGCAAGGCTGGCAACAACGCATTGCGCGTGAGCATCCCGTCACTGCCCCAGTGCTCACCGTTGTCGTAGAGCAGCGCGTGGTGGGCGGTGCGCACGATGATGGACTGACTGATCCCGGTATCGAGCACAGTGGCGATGAACTCGCCGGACGCAGGCGCACTGGACTGCGGCCAGAGCAGCGGCAACAAAGCGCAGCAGGCGCTGCTGCGTACGAACCAACGCCCCGGGAGCAGTAGCAGCCACACGGCTGGCACCGCCAGCAGCACCGCCCAGGGTGGAGCGTGGATACGCCACAGCGCATGATCCCAATCAGCGGCGCGCGTGAGCCAGGGCATCATCAGGGTGGCGATATGGGCCGCAGCCTGCAACAGCCCATGGGCACCGGAAGGCCAGAGAGGCAGCAGCGGCAGACTGCACAGGATGAGCGGTACCAGTGCGAAGCTGAACAGCGGTATGGCTACAAGGTTCACGTACAGCCCGGCCACCGAGGCGCTGCCGAACACGGCCAGCGTGATCGGCAGCAGTCCGAGCGCCACACGCCACTGCGTGCGCCAGAGTTCCATTGCGGCATGCACGGCGCGCTGCATGAAGTTCGTGCCAGAAGGCGCGGCTGCGACCGGCAAGGCGTGTATCAGCACCGCGACAGCCGAGAACGATAACCAGAAGCCGGCGCTCAGCGGCGCCAGTGGATCAAGCAGCAGCACGAAAATGACCGCGACGGCCAGTGCCGGAGCCGCGGCAGCAGGACGCGCCAGACAGCGCAGCCCATGCCAGGTGGCCAGCATGATCAGCGTGCGCTGTGCGGGCACTGAAAATCCAGACAGCAGCGCATAACCCCACGCGGCCAGCACACCGCTGAGTGCGGCGCAGTGTTCGCGACGCACGTGCTGCCACAGCCATGGCAGGCCGGCCCAGACCCGGCGGGCCAGGGCCGCCGTCAGCAGGCTGAAGAGCGTGACATGCAGACCGGAGATGGCAATCAAATGTGTGATGCCCGTGGCATTGAAGACACGCCACTGTTCACGTGACACGTACTGCGTATCACCGACTGCCAGTGCCACCAGCAAGGCCGCACTGTCACGCTCAGCTATCGCGGCATGGATCCGCGCCGCGAACCAGGCGCGGACCGCATCGATGGAGAGTGGTGCAGGATTCATTTGTACGATGAGGCGCGAGTCGAGCACCGTGCCGCTGGCGTGGACACCTGCGCGTAACGATTGGCGATCGAACCAGCCCTGCCCCGGATTGCGTGGGCTGCTCAGCGGACTGAGGGTCACGGGCAATTGCCAGATCTCGCCCACCAGGACCCGGGGTGCCCGCCGCCACTGCAGCCGCACCCGCAGTGGCCACGACGGCTCCGCGGGCGCGGCGCTCGCCTGCGCCACGGGCGGTCGCGCCGGCACGAGTTCGGCGGTGAAGCTTAGATCGGCACCACTGCGTTCCGGGATGGAGAGCACGCGTGCCGCAACCAACCAGCGATCGCCTGCGGCATCGGTCTCGCTCAACAGGTGTCGGTGGTACTCGGCCAGCTGTGACAACGACATCCACAGTCCCACCAAGAATCCTGCCAGGGGCCAGCGGAGCGGTTGGGGTATGCCCCACGCGACCACGATGACCAGAAGGGCCACCAGCATCCAGCGCTGGGCCAGCAACCCGACCGGGAAAAGGATCGAGTCCAGCACGCCGGCCCCCTCGATGAGCAGGGCGAATACTGTGCCAGCGAGCAGCGCCGCGGCCACACGTCCCAATATCAGCCCGTCGTCTGCCGGCGACGGCCACTTGCTGCTAGAGTGCGCCACCCATGCCCCGCGAGCTCGCCAGAAAAGCCGCCCATTGGATGCACAGCCGGCGTGAACGCTGGTATCTGCGCATCTGGGGCCATCGCATTACCGAGAGCCATCTGTGGGCGCTGAATCGACGGGCCGTGGCCAGCGGCGTGGCGGCCGGCGTGACCATCGCCTTCGTGCCCCTGCCGGTGCATACCGTGGCTGCAGTGCTGGTAGCAATCATCTGGCGACTCAACCTGCCGGTGACCGTGGCCAGCACAATGTTGCTCAACCCCCTGACGGTGGTGCCGCTGTATTACGCGGCGTTCCGCACCGGTGCATGGGTGTTGCGGGAGCCCTCACGACACTTCCAGTTCGAGATGAGCTGGCGATGGCTGGAAAGCGGGCTGGGCCCTCGCTGGAAGGCCTTTCTGCTTGGCTGCCTGATTCTGGCCGTGATCGGTAACGTGCTCAGCCGGCTGCTGGTGAACTGGCTGTGGCGCGTGGCCGTCGTGCGCCAATATCGGCTGCGCCAGGCAAGGCGCGCGAGCCGGTTAACCGGCGGGAATCTGTAGATTTCCGTCGACCAG
>CAYFPW010000163.1:0-3800 GCA_964345055.1 uncultured Steroidobacteraceae bacterium
TGCTGGGGACGTTCCCAAGCTGCTAACGTGGGTTCGATTCCCATCACCCGCTCCAGTTTCCTTCCGGCCGATCGTGGCATAAACACGTCGCATGCGATTCCGATTCTTCAATGCCGTGAAGTCTTCAGCGCAGCAAGCGAGCCCAGCGCCGGATGCCGCCGGCCTCATTACGTTTTGGCCTGCGCTTTGGCTAATCGTCGCGCTGGTTGCGATCAAGGCCAGCTACGTGCAGCTCTCCTCGTTCTGGAATGGGCTCAGTCCCCTGGGTCTGTTCGGGACTTATCTGGGCTGGGCGAGTGCCGTCTCGCAGGCGGATGTGCTGTTTGCCCTCGCGCTCGGGCTGCTGGCAACGACTGCGGCTTTCCTGTTGCGCGCTCGTCCTGGATGGAGCGCGGCGATCGTGCGAGTGCAGCTGGCCTTGGGTGCTGCGTGCCTGCTATGGGCCATCGTCAGTCGCCAGCTGTTTGCCTACTACTTCGCGCCGGTGACTTACCAGCTGCTGTCTCTGGGCGGCGAGCCGTCCAGATTGTGGTCGTCGCTCAAGGTCTATGTCTCGCTGCCGGCGGTGGTTGCACTGCTCGGCCTGCCGTTGCTGTACTGGTGGCTGAGCGTCACGATGACACGGCGCTCGAGCCGCTGGTCCGTGCTGAGGCGGCGACGTGTGCATCTGACGCTGTTGGGCGGTGTGCTGGCATGGCTGACCGGCGGGCTGGCGCTGCGTGAGTCGAACTGGTTCACGGCGCAGGAGAGGCATTTTCCGGAGAGTCCGCACTGGGTCCTGCTGCAATCGATGGTCATGAGTGCCGATGCTCAGAACGGTCTCGGCAACCTCTCCGTCCGGCCTGAAGATATCGCGGAACTGACACCGGGCACCGCGTCCTCACCACGTCTACCCTCGACACAACTGGTAGGTGCCGTCGGTAAGAAACGACCCAAGAACATCGTACTGATCGTGATGGAGTCGGTCGGTGCGCACTACCTCAGTCTCTACGGTAGCCCGTACGACACAACACCGAATCTGCTGGCCGAGCGACGCAATGCGCTGGTGTTCAGCAACTACTACGCGCCGGTTGGCTGGACCGCCTATTCGCTGATCGCATTGGTTCTCTCGCAGCGTCCGCCGATGGAGCGGTACAACGAAGTCAGCTTCCGCATTGATCCATCCGAGGCGGGCAGCGTTGCCAAGTCGCTGAACAGCGCGGGTTATCGCACGGCTTTTCTGTCATCTGGCGATCCGAACTGGGCCAGCCCGGGCTTCCTCGAGCGTCAGGGCTTCGACGAAATTCATCGCGGCCAGGACCTTCCGGGTGCGGAGGCCATTTCATCCTGGGGCACGCAGGATCGCTTCCTGTTCGATTCCATCTTGGGCTGGATCGACAAGGAGCGTGCGGCGCCCTTCTTCGTGATGGCGTGGACCGACCAGACGCATCAGCCCTACACGGTGGCACCAGGCCAGACGCTGGTGTCATTCCAGACTGAGGGCAGGAACGCTGAGTCGCTGGCGCGTTATCTAGGACTGATACGCGCCACGGATACTCAGATTGGCCGGCTGTTACAGGGTTTGCGTGATCGCGGTCTGGCCGACGATACGCTGGTGGTGATCACCGGCGATCATGGCGAGGCGTTCGGCGAGATTCACGGCGGCAGCGGGCACGGGTTCTCCGTCTACGACGAAGAAGTGCATGTCCCGCTGATGCTGTGGAATCCGCGACTGTTCGCCGGTGGGAGCAACCACTCGGAGGTGGTGGGCACGCATGTCGATCTTGCACCGACGCTGCTCGATGTGGTTGGGCTGCCGTCCCCCGGTAACTGGGATGGACGCAGCCTGTTCGATGCGCAGCGCTCGCCGCGCGCCTACCTCTTTGCGGCAGCATGGGGTCAGTACATGCTGGGCGTGCGCGATCAGAGCCTGAAGTACAGCTACGATGCACGCAACGGCCACGAGGAACTCTACGATCTTACTGCTGACCCTGATGAGCAGCACAACATTGCCAGCACCCAGCCGGAAATCGCCGTACGGCAGCGTGAACGTCTTGCCGCATTGTTGAAATCGGAGAATGAGCGGAGCGCCGCACGCAGGGCGCTGATGCCGCAGCAGCCCTAGTCGGGACGCCTCAAGCCGCCGTTCAGCTCAGCCGCGGCAGGATCACGATCAGCAGCCACACCAGGCCCGCCAGCAGCAAGCTCACGAATACTGCCGCACTACCGGCATCCTTGGACCGCTTGGCCAGTTCATGTCGTTCGGATGAAACGCGATCGACAACGTTTTCGATCGCCGTATTCAGCAGCTCTACCACCAGTACTAGCAACAGACTGCCGATGAGCAACACGCGTTCCACCGCATTGGTGCCCAGCCACAGGCCGAGCGGCACACCGATCAGGCAGAGGAAAAACTCCTGACGGAACGCGCTCTCATTACGGAATGTCGTCCGTAGGCCGGCCATGGAATAGCCGAAGGCCCGCTGCAGGTGCTCGACACCTTTGCCGCCTTCCTTCTCGCCCTGATTATCGTTGTCCATGGATTTTAGGTTGTGCAGCCGTGTTGTGGCCGGATGGCCGCGATTATACGGAATGCGCCCGGCGCTACCATTCGATCACGCAGATCACTGGCTCGCCAGCCACCAGTCCACTATTCTCCGCAACGGGCCGGTGTGGCCATTGGGGGCAGGGTTTCATGGGCTCGGCGATCATGATGGCGGATACGGGTTTTAGGGCTGATGTCTGCCCATGTCGGGCGCCGCTGTGCGCAGTTGACTGATTCAGGTATCGATCCCGCTTGTTGCACCGATTCCTCCCACGCCTGCGCGCCTCTCTAGAGAATCCCAGAGTCTCTCGGGCAGGCCTTCGGCTGCTCGCAATCGTCGTTGTCTCCTATTCGCTGCAGAGGATATTCCCGCAGCTCACGCTGCTACCGACCTTGCTCGCAGCAGCTACGTTCGTGGGCTCGACTCTGCTCACGCGAACATGGTCGATGAGATGTCTGAGCGCGGTCCTGACATGGACTGCGCTGGCCGCTCTGGGGTCATGGGTCCGATATCAGCTGAAGTTCGGGGCCATTGGCTACGACGATTTCGTCGCCATTCTCCAGACCGATGCGAGCGAGGCCAAGGCGTACGTGCTCGGGCTGACGACGGCTGAGTTACTGCAGCAATCATTGCTCGTGGCCGCAGTCCTCCTGTGCCTGGGTGTTTGGCGACGCAGCGCTATCGTGAATCCTGTCCAGTCAAGCTGGTCACGACGCAGCGTGGCGCTTGGGCTTTGGTTGTGCGCCGTCACTGTGCTGCTGGACGCGCAGCCTGTCTCGCTGCGCGAACAGTGGCAGCATTTCGCTGATTCAGTCCGGGATGTGCGTGCGCAGCGCGAACAGCAGCGCCTGTTGCTGAACGAACAGCTGAGCGGAAAATCCTCGGTTCCACCGGCCAAGTTGCGCGGCACTATCATCTTGGCACTGGGTGAGTCGATGACCCGCCGCCACATGAGCCTCTATGGCTATGCCCGTCCCACAACACCGCGGCTCGACGAATTGGCCAACCAATTATTCGTGCACACCGATACGGTGTCTCTGCATTCGCATACCACACTGACTGTGCCGCCGATGTTCGGCGCACCGCTGGGGCGCACGAGTCCGCCCCCGGTTACAACTCCCGTGATTGCGTCACTCCGGCGTTCGGGCGTCAAGACCTTTTGGTATTCCAATCAGAACGAGATCGGTGCATTCGAAAACCCGGTCACTCTGATTGCTCGGACCAGCGACGTCTGGAAATTCCAGAAGAACCAGTTCTTTCGGGATGCAGATACGC
>CAYFPW010000164.1:0-3782 GCA_964345055.1 uncultured Steroidobacteraceae bacterium
GCGTGCCGCGCAGATTCAGCTGGCCGTTGTCCGCCTCATTGCGGATCGGGTCACGGGTTTTTTTCTGCGCAAAGTCCGGAGTGAGTCCGCCGCCCTGGATGACGAAGCCGGGCACGATGCGATGGAAGATGGTTCCATCAAAGAACTCTTCGTCCACATACTGCAGGAAATTGGCCACGGTCAGCGGCGCATCTTTCTCGAACAGCTCGACGGTGAAATCGCCATGAGAGGTTTTGAACTGGATCATTGCGGCATCCTGGCTTCAGTGACGCGGGGGTGACCCGCCAGATCGGCGTGGCAGCGTACGTGAGAGAACCCCGCGCGCACAAGCATTTCCGCTACCGCCGGCCCCTGATCGTTGCCATGCTCGAGGGCCAGCGCACCACCCGCAGCGAGGTGCCTGCGGGCACCGACGATGATTTCGCGTAACGCAGTCAGCCCGTCCGGTGGTGATACCAAAGCCGACTGCGGCTCATGACGCAGGGCCGGATCGGCCAGCGCTGGATCGCCGGGCGCAATGTAGGGCGGGTTGCTGACGATCAGTTCGAAGCGTCGCGTCCGTACCGGTTCATACCAGTGGCCGCTGATAAACTCGCAGTTGCGCACACTCAGTGCGAGCGCATTGCCCGCAGCCACCGCCAGAGCTGCCGGCGAGGCGTCGGTAGCCGTGATCTGCCAGGCCGGACGCTCGATGGCCAACGCCAATGCCACCGCCCCTGAGCCCGTGCCCAGATCCAGCACCCGGGCCGGATCGGCTGCGCACAAAGCCAGCGCGCGCTCCACCAGCAGCTCGGTCTCGGGCCGCGGGACGAGCACGTCCGGTGTGACCTGCAGTCGCCGCGACCAGAACTCCCGCTCGCCCGTGATGTAGGCCAGCGGCTCACCGCGCACGCGGCGATCGATCCAGCCCATGAACGCATCGCGGGCCGCATCGGGACAGATTGAGTCAGGCTCTGCGTATAAATGACTACGCGGCCGCCGCAGTGCGCCCGCCAACAGAAGCTGCGCATCCAGAGTCGGGCAGCCGCGCACCCGCGCCCAGTCGAGCATCAGGGCCAGCGTGCTGCCGGCGGCGGGAGTTGCGGAGTCCGATCTGCTAGATTTCATCGCTTACAAGACATCATTCGTGGAGAGCTCATGACCGCGCCGGTCCCTTCGGGTTCATTCAGTACCAGTGACATGCTGGATGCAGCGTACCGCCGCTTCAAGTCCGGCGCGCTGAAGTGTCTCCCGCTGATGCTGCCGGCGGTGCTCGCCGTGCAGGCGGCCGACATCTACTGGCTGCTCTCCGGACATCAGAACACCAAAGTTGCCGAGCCGCGCGACGGTACCTTCATCGTGCTGACGATCGTCGGTCTGCTGCTGTTCGTCTGGCTGATGGGTGCGGTCATGCTGCGTCTGCAAGCGCTGCGCGTCGGCGGGTTGCGAGGGGCGGTCGACGATCTGAAGGAGTCAGCGGCACTCTGGCCGGGGCTGCTGACGACCACATTGCTCGCCAGTGCGCTGGTCATGCTTGGTGTGCTGGCACTGCTGATTCCCGGCATCTGGCTGTCCGTTTGTCTGGCGCCGCTTTATCCGATTGCGCTCATCGAGCGTCCAGCGCCGGCTGCTGCGATCCGCCGGTGTATCGCGCTGGTCAAGCCGATCTGGTTCAAGGTATTGGCTGCGCTCGTCATCGGGATGCTGATCGCCATCGTCTGCCTGTTCACCGTCGGTGTGGTGTTGATGCTCATCCTCGGTGGCGCAACTACGCCGCTGACTACGGCCATTGTCACCACAGTCTCGTTGCTGGTGGTGGCCCTTGCCCAGCTGTTCTTCCTGTCGCTGTCGCTCGAAATCTATTGGTCTTCCTCGGCCAGCGCCTCTGCCTGATGTTCCAGCGCCAGCGCGTCGAGCAGTTCATCGAGCTGACCGCTGATGATTGACGGCAGCTGATAAAGCGTCAGGTTGATGCGATGGTCGGTCATTCGCCCCTGCGGAAAATTATAGGTACGGATGCGCTCTGAGCGATCCCCCGTGCCCACCTGCAGCTTGCGCGAACGTGCCTGGGCCGAGGCCTGTTTCTCTTGTTCGGCGGCCAGCAGCCGCGACTGGAGCAGGGCCATCGCCCGCGCGCGGTTCTTGTGCTGCGAGCGTTCATCCTGACATTCCACGACGAGACCACTGGGCAGGTGCGTGATGCGCACTGCCGAGTCGGTCTTGTTGACATGCTGACCACCCGCACCGGATGAGCGATACGTGTCGATGCGCAGATCGGCGGGATTGATGGTCACATTCTCGATCTCGTCCAGCTCCGGCAGGATCGCCACCGTGCAAGTCGAGGTATGGATGCGCCCCTGGGCTTCTGTGGCCGGCACGCGCTGCACACGATGCGTACCGGATTCGAACTTCAGGCGCGAGTAAGCGCCGCGGCCGACCACACGGCAAATCACTTCGCGATAGCCACCATGCTCGCCGGGGTTCTCGCTGACCGTCTCCACCTGCCAGCCACGGCTCTCGGCATACCGGCTGTACATTCGAAGCAGGTCACCGGCGAAGATCGCGGCCTCGTCGCCGCCAGTGCCGGCGCGCACTTCGAGGAAGAGATTGCTTTCATCGTGCGGATCGCGTGGTACCAACAAGGCCTGCAGGGCCTGCTCGCGCGCTCCCAGTTCGCGGTCCAGCCGCGCGACTTCCTCAGCACCCATGGTGCGCATGTCGGCATCGGCGTCCTGCGACATGTCCTGCGCTGCGCTCCGTTCGGCCTCCAGTCGCAGGTAGTCGCGGAAGGCCACCGACGTCGGCTCCAGACGGGAATACTCCATCGACAGGTCGCGGAACTTCTCGGTCTGTGACACGAGTTCCGGTTCGGCCAGCAGATGTGCGACTTCCTCGCAGCGTTCAGCGGTCTTCTCGAGCTTTTTTCGGATTGAATCTTTCATCATCGGCTATAGTCACAGCATCATGCGCAGCCTTCCGCTTTCCGGTATCCGGTCCCCTGATCTCCTGGTCGTGGCACCCGCTTTGGCGCTGCTGGCAATGTGCTGGCAGCTCACGGGTTGGGCTGCGGCGCCGCAAGGTGTTCCAGACTCCGCCATCATAGCCGCAGAGCTTGCCTTGCAGAGTGGGGATTGTGCCAAAGGCAGTCGTGACTACGCCGCCATTGCTGCTGCCGCCAGCGATGCCAAGCTCGTGCAGCGAGCCGCCGATGTGGCGCTCAACTGCGGCCAGTTTACTCTGGCGGTCGAGGCTGCTGGACGCTGGCGCGCACTGAAGCCCACGGATGGCGCTCCATGGCTGCTGATGGCGCGTGCCGAACTGAGTCGTGCCCGCGTTGATGAGGGGCGTCGACGCATCATTGACTGGCTGAACATGAAGCCGGCACCCGATGATCTGGCAGTGGCCAAGGGCATTGCCGAGTTGGCTGGCGCTGCTGGCACCGAGATCACCTTCGCCTCGTTCCGCGGGCTCAAGCAGGCACGTCTTGCGGGACCGCAGGTACAAATGGCAATGGCCGAACTCGCTGCCGAAGCCTATGACTATGCCCAGGCGCTCGACTATGCGCAGTCCGCCGTGAAGGCTGGCATCGATCCGAAAGCGCTGCGTTCACTGCGGGTGCGTGCGCTGGCCGGACAGGGCAATGGCGATCGCGCGTTGGCCGAGGCCCGCGCGCTGGCCAAGGAAGATCCGGATGAAGGACTCGCCGAGGCCGAGACGCTGCTATCCCTGGGTCGTGACGATGAGGCGCTGGAACTGTTGCAGCTCCTGCGTGAAGACTCGCACCTCAGTGTGCAGGCGACGCG
>CAYFPW010000165.1:0-3776 GCA_964345055.1 uncultured Steroidobacteraceae bacterium
GCATGGTGGCGGGGCTGTTCCACTGGCCGCTGCGTCCTCTGCACACCCTGCAGGACGAGCTCAAATCGCGTTTTGGAATCAATCTCCGCCAGAACTGGGCGTTCGCGTTCATTCGTCGCCGTTCGCTCCCGGTGCTGGTCGCGATCGTCTTTGTTGCATGGCTCCTGAGCGGCGTGACCGAAATTCCCATCCACGGCCGCGGTATTTATGAGCGGTTCGGCAAGCCGGTCGCGGTCCTGGGGCCGGGCCTGCATGTCGGTTTGCCCTGGCCGTTCTCGTCAACACTGCGCGTGGAAAACGGTGTCGTGCATGAATTGGCAACGGCCACCGCGGAAGGCGACGTTGCTCCGCCGGCCGATACCAGCACGGCCGATGGCCCGGCACCGGATCGTGCCAACCGTTTGTGGGACGCCTCTCATGTCGCCGAAAAAGCGCAGGTCATTGCCAGTGTGGCCAACGACAAGCAGAGCTTCCAGGTCGTCAACATGGATGTGCGCTTCGTTTATCGCATTGGCCTGACCAACGAAGCGGCGCTGGCGGCCACCTACAACAGTGCTGACGTACCGGCGCTCATTCGCAGCACGGCCAATCGCATTCTGGTGCGCGATTTTGCATCGCGCACCCTCGATCGCCTGCTGGGTGAGGCGCGCACTCAGCTGGCTAATGATATTGGCACTGCGGTGCAGGACGAGTTGAACCGTCTGAACAGCGGCGTGGAGATTCTGGCCACAGTGCTCGAGGCCATCCATCCGCCCGCCGGTGCCGCCAATGCTTATCACTCCGTGCAGGCCGCGCAGATCACGGCCATCGCTTCCGTCGCGCGTGAGCGCGGCAATGCCGCACAGCGCATCAACGACGCTCAGCTCAGCGCCAGCCTGTCGCTCGATAAGGTGACCGCGGCCGCCAGCGAGGCCAAGTCCAACGCGTCGGTGATTAGCGTGCGCTTCGCAGCGGAGCAAAAAGCCTATCAAAGCGCTGGTAAGGCGTTCCTGCTCGAGCAGTACTACAGCCAGCTCGGCAAGGGATTGTCCAACGGATCGCTGATCATCCTGGATCACCGTATCGGCGGCGCGTTGTCGCCGACGATCGACCTGCGCAGCTTTGCTGCGCCGACTGAGAACTAGACGCCCATGACGCAGTGTTTGTCTGCACCTGGGGCCTGAGGAGACGATCTTGAGTACCGATCATTCGGACCATGACCATCATGATCACGGCGATCATGATCACGCGCACGATCACGACCATGGCCATAGCCACGGTCACAGCCATGGCCACATCGGCCATCATCACCACCACCATGGTGATCGTGAAAATGTCCCGTTCCCGCGCCGGCGTGTACTGATTGCCGGGCTCATCGTCGCATTCGCCATTGCCACGGCATGTCTGGTGCAGGTCCGCTCTGGCGAAGCCACGGTGGTCACGCGCTTCGGCAACCCGGTGCGTGTGCTGCTCGAGCCTGGTCTGGCTTGGCGGATGCCGATCCCGTTTGAGTCCACCATCCCGGTTGATCTGCGCCTGCGCACCACCTCGAGCGGGCTGCAGGATGTGGGTACCCGCGATGGTCTGCGCATCATCATTCAGGCCTATGTCGCGTGGCAGGTGCAGCCGGATCCGGACAGCGTGCAACGCTTTATGCGCGCCGTGCAGAATCAGCCTGACGAAGCGGCGCGGCAGATCCGCACCTTTGTGGGGTCCGCGTTGGAAACCACAGCGGCGGCGTATGACCTCTCCAGCCTCGTCAATACCGACGGCTCGAAGGTGCTGATCGGTGATTTCGAGCAGCGGCTGCGCGTGCAGATCGAGAAGCAATTGTTGGCAACGTATGGTGTGCGTGTCGCACAGGTGGGCATGGAGCGCCTGACACTGCCGGCCGTGACGCTGGCTGCGACCGTTGACCGCATGCGTGCTGAGCGCGAGACCATTGCTGCTGAGCGCACCGCCGTGGGCAATCGTCAGGCGGCGGAGATTCGTTCCGCAGCCGAGCGGGACGGGCGCATCCTGCAGGCCGAGGCTGCGGTGAAGGCCGCTGAGATCGAGGCGCAGTCGCGCGTTCAGGCCGCAGCCATCTATGGCAAGGCCTATTCGCAGGCGCCACAGCTCTACAACCTGCTGCGCTCGATGGACACGCTGAACACCATCATCAACCCGGGCACCAAGCTGATCCTGCGCACCGATGCGGCGCCATTCCGTGCGCTGGTGGATGGTCCGCCGGGTCTGGAGCGGAGCAAGTAGTGTCTAGCGTCGGCACTGAGCCTCAGCACGGCAGCGCGCATCAGGGCAGCCCCTGGTTGCAGGCCGGGCGACTGGTGTTCGTCGCACTGTATGGGGTGACGATCCTGGCCGCGCTTCGCTGGGGTCTGTCGAATGTCCAGCAGATCAGCGCGGACAAGCGCGCCGTCGTGTTGCGCATGGGCGAGCTCTCGCGCGTGCAGAACGCGGGCCTGTTGCTGGCGTGGCCGCAGCCCTTCGAACAGGTGGTGATGCTGCCTTCAGCCGAAAGCGTCATTGAGCGACGCATTGAATCGCTGCTGCGTTCGGAACGCGCCAATCAGGCGGATGCCACGGGCATCGATGCCAACGATCCGTCTGGTGGCAGCGCCGATGCCTATGCGGGTTCAGGTTTTCTGCTGACGGGTGACGCTGGAGTCGTGCAGCTCGATGTGCGGGTGTTCTATCGCGTCACCAATCCGTTCAGCTTCGTGTTGCAGGGTGATCATGTGCTCGCGGCGCTCGATCGCATCGTCACCCGCAGTGCTGTAGCGGTGTGCGCGGCTCGCGATCTCGACACCATCCTGGTCGCGCGACCTGAGCTGATGGCGAACGATACCGGCGTGGCGCAGCAGCGCGAGCGTCTGCGCGGCGAGTTGGTGCAGGCCATCAATCATGCGCTCGTGGCATTGCAGGAAGAAGGGCTGGGAATCGGTGTCGAGGTTGTGCGTGCCGACGTGCAGTCCTCGCTTCCGGCGTCGACCATCAACGCTTTCAATGCCGTGCTCACAGCGAGCCAGCAGGCGGAGAAGGGTATCGCTGATGCACGCACCGGTGCAGCGTGGGAAATGCAGAACGCCACGCAGAATTCAGATCGACTGTTGCAGGTTGCGCAGGCGCAGGCTTCCGAGCGTTTATCCACGGCCCAGGCCACCACGGCGAGCATGCTGCAGCTGGCCGGACCGCTGAAGAGTGGAAGCGATCCGGGACTGCTCTGGCGTATTTATCGTGAGCGCATGCCGGGCATTCTCTCCAAGGCCGGTTCGATGACCACGGTCAATCCGAAAGACGATGCACGGCTGATCATCCAGGGAGCAGGGAAATGAGTGCATCACCGTCCGAGGTGAATGCCAGCATGCTATCCAGTAGCGAGCAGCAGGCCGCGGGGCGTCAGCTGACGGTGGCGATGGTGGCGCTGGGGCTGTTCGCGCTCGGGCTGATCTGGACTTGGCTTGCACCCCAACAGTCCGGTGTCGGCCAGTTGCTGCTGGGTGCAGCGGCGTTGCTGGTAGCGATTCCCGTGGTGCGATCCGGCTGGTACAGCCTGCGCTATCCCGACTTGCATGGCATCACCGATCTGCTGATCGCGTTGGCGATGCTCGGCGCCTGGGCCACAGGCGATCTCATGACCGCGGTGCTGTTGCCGGTCATCATGATCTTCGGCCATGTGCTGGAGGAGCGCAGTGTCATCGGCTCGCAGGAAGCCATCACCGCGCTGGCACGGCTGACTCGCAGCCGCGCGCGGCTCATCGGCAGCGATGGTCAGATCACTGAAGTGGACAATGCAG
>CAYFPW010000166.1:0-3754 GCA_964345055.1 uncultured Steroidobacteraceae bacterium
CCATGTTCATCTTCAGCGCACCGAACCAGCTCAGGACCACGAACAGGTAGGCATCCGCTACGGTGAAATGTGATCCGGTGAGATAGGGGCCCTGACCCATCTTCTCATTGATGTAGGTGAAGCGCCGCTTGACCAGTTCCGTCTGCGCCTGAATGGTGGCTTCCGGCGTGTTCGGCCGGAACAGCGGGCTGAGGTTTTTGTGCAGCTCCCCGCCGATGAAGGCAGTCCATTCGCGCACGCGATAGTTCTCGATCGTGCCATGCGCGGGCAGCAGATTTGCAGCCGGGTTCCGCTCGCCAAGGAAGGGCAGCAGGGCAGCGTTCTCGCTGATCACCTCGCCGTCATCCAGCTGCACCGCCGGCACATAGCCCTTGGGGTTGATCTGGGTATAGTCTTGGCCGTCAGCAGTCCGCTTGTCCTTGAGGTTCACGCGGATGGCCTGGAAGGGGACGCCGCCTTCTTCCAGTACGATGCGCGATGCCAGTGAACAAGAACCAGTGGAATAATAGAGTTTCACGATATTCTCCGGGGGAAACGGGATGAGACATTCTGCCACACTGCTGCTCGGCCTGAGCCTGTTGCTGATCGGCTGCGGATCGCGCGAGGTGGCGCCATCACCCGGCGCTGCGAACCCATCAGCACGGCATGCCGACGCTCCGGGTATCGACTGGTTCAGCGGCAATGTCGATGCCGCGTTTGCCGCGGCTCAGGCCCAGCACAAGCCTGTGTTCCTGTACTGGGGTGCCGTCTGGTGCCCGCCCTGCCAGCAGATCAAGGCCACCGTCTTCAGCCGCCCCGATTTCATCGCCAAGACCAAGCTTTTCATCCCGGTGTACCTTGATGGGGATGATCCCGGAGCGCAGAAAGCCGCCGAGCAATTTCGCGTCACCGGCTATCCGACGCTGCTGGTGCTGAACGAGCGGCGCGAAGAACTCATGCGCATCTCTAGTGGCATGGACCTCTCGCAATACGCCACGGTGCTCGATCTGTCGCTGGGCGATATCCATCCGGCGAGTACGCTACTTGCTGCCGCAGCAGGCGGTCAGTCTCTCAGCGAGACGGAGTGTCGCCAGCTGGCCTATACCGCCTGGGGTCTCGAGGAGATCGAAGCCACGGGCTACGGTGCCCAGAGTCAGCGTCTAGTCGCGGCTGCAATGCAATGCCCAGCAGCGCAATCTGTCGAGCGCGCGCGATTGCAGTTCGTGGCGGCTGCCTTTGCCGCGGATGCAGAGGCCGACGCACTCAAGACTGGCGCTGCTCCGTCGGCGGTGCTGCGGCAGCAGGTGGCGCGAGTCCATGCGCTACTCGCCGATCCGGCTGCCGCCGCAGTGAACGCCGATGCCATCGCCTATCTCGGCGAGCCCTTTTTCCGGGCGGTCAAGGCCACCGATACGCCATCACCCGCGGCCTTTTATCAGCGCTTTGCTGCTGTGATGGAAGCCGCTGCCGCGCGCCCTGAGTTCGTCGCAGCCGATCATCTCGAAGCGCTCGGTAATCGTTTGCAGGCTGCGAAGATCATCAATGGACGTATAGAACCGACTGATGCAACACAGGCGCGCGCCCGAGTCGATGCTGCGCTGGCTGGCAAACAGAGTGCCTATGTACGCTCCGGCATCATCAATGCCGTGTTGCCGATCTTCGAACTGCTGGGGCAAAACGAAGAGGCCTACCGGATCGTACAGGGCGAGCTGACGAAGACGCAGACGCCGTACTACTACAAGGCTGATCTGGCTGAATTGGCCGAGCAGCTCGGCCGCAATGACGAGGCGCTGGAGTGGTCGCGTCAGGCCTACGCCGAATCGCGCGGCGTAGCCACGCGCTTTCAGTGGGGTCGCTTGTATCTAACCATGCTGCTGCGCCTGCGACCGGATGACACGGCGTCTATCCGCAGCGTCGGCATACAGGTACTGCAGGAGCTTGCTGGCGAAGATCGCATCTATCGTCGCGCCCGACAGCGTCTCGGACAACTCGACCGCGAACTGCGTGCGTGGAGTGCGGCGTCGGCAGACTCGCGTGGCCCGGTGTTGCGCGCATTGCGCCAGCAGCTGCAGGGAACCTGTACCAAGATCCCGGTGAGCGAGCCGGCACGTGGCAGTTGCGACGCTTTTCTGGCGGGTACCGCCTGACCGATGCCGGCTGCCCTGCGCAGCCGGCACGCGCCCTTCAACGCCGTATCGTCAGGACTTGGATGTCCCGCGCAGCTCTGCCAGTTTGGCTTTAAGCGCCTCGTAGTTTCTGCGTGCTTCCGCAGAAAGCTCGCTGCCGAGGAGATTCTGCTTCTCGTAAGGATCCACCGAAAGCGCGTATAGCTCTTCGACGCCCTCGTTGATCACCAGCTTGTAGGTCTCATTGCGAATGGCTTGCGCCGTCTTGATGCCCTGACCAAAGCTGTCGGAATAAGCGAAGGCCCGCGGCGAGACCGCGTCGGCCTTGCGCAGCAGCGGTGCGAAGCTCAGCGAGTCGAGCACCACGTTGCGGGGCACCGCACGGGTGATGTCGATCGAAGCTAGCTCGAGCACGGTGGCGTACATGTCGACTGTATTCACCAAGGCTTTGACCTCGCGGCCGCCGCTGATGCCCGGGCCGTTGATCACCAGCGGAACATTGAGACCACCTTGGTAGACCGTGCCCTTTGAGCGGCGTGGGTCGAAAGGCTCCTGCGCGACCTGTCGTGTGGTACCGTTGTCACCGATGAATATGATGTAGGTGTTGGCCTTCTGCTCCGCTGTCAGCGAGGCGAGCAGTCGCCCGATCTCGGTATCCAGGCCCTCGAGCATGGCCTTGAAATACGGCATGGGCTTGTCGACCACATCGCTACTGAAAGGATCTAGATCCTTCGCGGCACTGTGCAGCAGATTGGTAGGGGGCAGGTGGAACGGTGTGTGCGGGTTGCTAAAGCCCAGCCACATAAACCATGGCTTGCGTCCGTCACGGCTGCGAATCCAGGCGATCGCATCGTCTACTCGCGTGCTGTCCGCGTAGCCGACCTTTCCTTCAGTCGGCTTGCCGTTGACCTGCGTTGGGAAGGCGAAGTAGCTGGGTAGCGGGCCAAACGCGTCGCCGGAAAAATAATCGAAGCCGGCCCGATTGGGGTGGTCGAAGGCGCCGTTGTTCATGTCGGCCATGTGCCACTTGCCGATTGCCGCAGTCTCATAGACCTGCGCGGGCAGCGCCTTGAGTGCCTTGGCAAGCGTGAACTCGTCGGGTCGCAATCCCGGTACGGTCTCCTCATGCTCGCCCGAGGGACTCTCGCGATGTGTGCCTGGCGGTTTAGGCGGCGCTGGTCTCCGACTGGCGACCTGACTGGGCGCGGGGATCGCCGCGCCCACGCCGGTGCGGAAGCCATACCGGCCCGTCATCATCGTGGCGCGGGTCGGCGAGCAAACGGGCTGCGACCACACATTGCTGAAGCGCACACCCTGACGACAGAGAGAGTCCAGCGTCGGGAGGTCCGCCGTGTCCTTGGCGATTCCATAGCAGGGCAGCGTTTCGATGCCCATGTCGTCCCCGATCAGCAGCAGTATGTTGGGCGCCGTCGCTGCCCGCGCGATGGGCAGCATTACCAGAGAGGCCAGAGAAATCAGAAAGGCTGCCCTGAAGCCCCGAATCACTGAAATTCCGGTCATTGTCTGCGCTCCCTTTTTGACCTTCGCAGAGTGTGCACAGGTGCAGGGCGGGCCGCAAATATTGGGGATATTGTTCCAGCGGATGTTGCCAGGCCGGCCTGATCGAGTGTCCGCTGACAGCGTCCCTG
>CAYFPW010000167.1:0-3726 GCA_964345055.1 uncultured Steroidobacteraceae bacterium
TTGGTTCAACCGTGATCACCGATGAGCATCCGCTGGGAGCGGTGCCGCTGTCGACCATCATGGCCAAATCATCCAATGTCGGTATGGCCAAGATTGCGCTTTCGCTCGAGCCGGCACAGATCTGGAAGACCCTCACTGCCTTCGGCTTCGGTCAAGTCACGGCCACCAAGCTGCCCGGAGAGTCCGCTGGTCTGCTGTCGAAATACGCCAATTGGCGCAGTGCGGGCATCGCCACGATGTCACACGGCTACGGTGTCAGCGTGACGCCGTTGCAGCTGGCTCAGGGCTACGCGACGATCGGCGCGCTCGGTGTGCGTCATCAGCTGACGTTGCAGAAGGTCGAACAGCCCGAGGCGGGTCAGCAGGTGGTCGATGCTGCGGCGTGTCGCACCGTGCTCAAGATGATGGAGGCTGTCACCACCGAGGAGGGTGGGACGGGTCTGCGTGCTCGCATCCCTGGATATCGCGTCGCCGGCAAGACCGGCACAGCCTGGAAGTCCATCGGCGGCGTCTATGTGAAAGGCCGCTACGTGGCCAGCTTTGGTGGCATCGTGCCGGCCAGTGCGCCGCGTCTGGCCGCTGTTGTCGTGATCGACGATCCATCCGCGGGCAAGTACTACGCTGCGGAGGTTTCAGCACCGGTGTTTTCCGAGGTCATGGGCGGCGCATTGCGGCTGCTCGGAATTCCTCCGGATCAGCCTGAGAGCGGGACAGTGCCACAGCGGCTGCCACCGCAGCGTGTGGCGCAGCGATGACGGCAGGAGTGCAATGGCGACCGCTGAAGGCGCTGCTGGGCGGCGCCTTCGACATTCCGGATGAGATCGATGTGGCGGATATCACGATTGACAGTCGTGCAGTCCGTCCGGGTTCGGTCTTTCTCGCCTGCCGCGGGCGTTCACAGCATGGGCTGGCCCATGCGACCCAGGCTGTTGCGGCCGGTGCGCGCGCTATTCTGTGGGAGCCGGCGCCCGGCGTGACACCACCGGCGCTCGGTGGGGACGTATTGATGGTCGCTGTCCCCGAGTTGCATGCGCAGGCCGGCTACATTGCTGATCGTTTCTTTGCGGCACCCTCAGCGAAGCTCGCGGTGGTTGGTATCACTGGCACCAATGGCAAGACCACCTGTGCATGGCTCCTCGCTGATGCCTTGAGCCGCTGCGGGCGTCCGGCTGCTTATTTCGGCACGCTGGGTCATGGTCGCCTCAGCGCTCTGCAGGGCACGACGATGACCACGCCCGATGCCGTGACACTGCAGCGCTGGCTGGCCGAGGAAGTTGCGGCAGGTACCCGCGCAGTCGCGATGGAAGTCAGTTCGCACGCGCTCGACCAGCAGCGTTGCACCGGCGTGCGCTTTCAGGCGGCCGCGTTCACCAACCTGACGCATGACCACCTCGACTACCACGGCGACATGGACAGTTATGCCGCCGCGAAGGCTCGTCTGTTCGAGTGGCCGCGGCTGCAGGCGCGGGTCTTCAATATCGATGATCCGTACGGTCGCGAGCTGGCGCAGCGCATGCGCGGCGAAGAGGGCGTGTGGGTCACCTCGCGCAAACCGGGCGCAACAGCCCCAACGAATAGTCGGTTCGTGCATGCGTGTCGGCTGCACAGCACAGCCGATGGGCTGCAGCTCGAGATCGTCAGCAGCGTTGGCAACGCGCAGCTGCGCAGTCCGCTGCTGGGCGAGTTCAATGCCGATAACCTTCTGACCGTGCTGGCACTGCTGCTTGAGTTGGACGTTGGACTGGAGCAGGCCTGTGAAGTGCTGTCCCAGTGCCATGCGCCGGCAGGCCGGATGGAGACGCTTGGCGGTGGTCAGATGCCGCTGGTGGTGGTGGACTATGCGCATACGCCAGATGCTTTGAAGAAGGCTCTTACGGCGCTGCGTATGCATACCACCGGACATCTGTGGTGTGTTTTTGGATGCGGCGGCGAGCGTGATGCGGGCAAGCGGCCTGTGATGGGTGCCATCGCCGCGCAGTTCGCTGACCGGGTGGTTGTCACCGATGACAATCCGCGTGGTGAGGATCCCGCTCTCATTAGCGACGCGATCCTAGCGGGAATGCCCGCTGGCCACGGTGCCGAGGTGATTCATGATCGTGCTGCGGCAATCGCTGCAGCGCTAGCGCGCGCACAGGCTGGTGACACCATCCTGATCGCCGGCAAGGGGCATGAAGAGATCCAGATTACAGGCTCGACGTCGCGCTCGTTCAGCGACTTGCGCGCAGCGCAGTCCGCCTTGCAGGCGAGGTCTCTGCAATGAAGCGCACGCTGAGCGGTTTCGCGCAGGCAGTCGGTGGCACGCTGCACGGGGATGACAGGCCGTTTGCGCAGGTCGTTATCGATACGCGCAAGCTGGCAGCGGGTGATCTGTTCCTGGCCCTGCCGGGCGAGCGCGTCGATGGTCATGATTTCGTGTCGGCGGCGGGTGCCGCAGGCGCGGTCGGTGCGGTGGTCACGCGACTGCAGCCGCTCGACCTGCCGCAGATCGTTGTGGCGGATGTGGCGAAGGCGCTGACGGCCGCCGCCGCAGCGTGGCGGGCTCAGTTCACGCTGCCGCTGATCGGTGTCGCCGGCAGCAATGGCAAGACAACTGTGAAGGAAATGCTGGCCGCGATACTGTCCTGCACCGGTGACTGTCTCGCCACTGCGGGCAATTTCAACAATCAGCTTGGGGTCCCACTGACGTTGCTGCGTCTGGAAAAGAAGCATCGCAGCGCGGTCATCGAGATTGGCGCCAACCGGCCCGGTGAGGTGGCTGAGCTGGCTGCGCTCGCGCAGCCGAGCATTGCTTTGATTACCAACGCAGGTGCCGAACACCTCGAAGGTTTCGGCGATATCGAGGGTGCGGCGCGCGCGGAAGGCGAGATCGTTGCTGCGCTGAATTCGCAAGGCGTTGCCGTTATCAATGCCGATGACCCCTACGAGGCCATGTGGCGCGGGATGACGCGCGGTCGCGTGGTCACATTCGGCTTGTCTGAATCTGCCAGTGTGCGCGCCAGTCATGTGGCGCAATCTGTAGGCGATGATGGTTTCATTGTGCGTTTCCAGCTGCACACGGCGAGTGGCACGCAGGACGTCGAGATGGCTCTGGCGGGTGAGCACAATGTACGCAACGCTGCGTGTGCGGCCGCGGCTGCGCAGGCGGCCGGTGCATCGCTGGCGGATGTCGCCCGGGGGTTGTCTTCGGTGCGTGCTGTCGCCGGCCGCCTGCAGTTCCGCCGCACGGCTGTCGGCGGATGGCTGATCGACGACTCCTACAACGCCAATCCTAGCTCAGCGATCGCGGCGATGGATGTGCTGGCCGGCCTGTCAGGTCGCAAGTGGATGGTGCTCGGGAATATGGCCGAGCTTGGTGCTCAGGCCGAGACCGCGCACCGCGAGATCGGCGTGGCGGCGCGCGAGCGCGGGATCGAGCGGCTATATGCCTTTGGCAATTTGGCGGCGCTCGCTGCGGATGCCTTCAGTGTCAGTGCGGCGCCGACACAGCGCTCGTTGTACTTCAACGACAGCGTGGCGCTGACCCGCGAGTTGAACGATGCGCTCACCAGTGACGTGCGTTTGCTCGTGAAAGGCTCGCGAGTCAATCGACTCGAGCGTGTGGTGGCCGCTGTCAGTGCAGCTGCGACGGACAGGGAGGCCTGATCGAAATGCTTTATTGGTTGGCACATGCACTGGAACCGAAGCTCAGACTCCTGAACGTCTTCTCCTACATCACGCTGCGTGCGC
>CAYFPW010000168.1:0-3582 GCA_964345055.1 uncultured Steroidobacteraceae bacterium
TTCTTGAAGTCATTGATTTTATTGTGCTGCAGGGCGCTGACCATCTCGCTGACGAAGCGCTCGGAGTGCACGTAGACCACACGGGCGCCCGGCTGGCGCTCCTGGATCATGTGGCCGACGGCGTGCATGAGGTGGGTCTTTCCCAGACCGACACCGCCGTATAAAAACAACGGGTTATAAGCGGTGCCGGGGTTCTCAGCCACCTGCAGCGCAGCCGCCTTGGCGAAATGATTGCTCTTGCCCTCGACGAAATTGGCGAAGGTGAATTCCGGGTTCAGGCGACTTTGCAGCGGCGCCTGCGCCGGCTGCGCGAACAGGGCCGCGGCGCGCTCGCCGTCGGTCGCTGTATCGGTGGCGACCGCGGCCGGTCGTGATCCCACGGTGAGTGCGACACGCTTCGGGGCGTCCGGGATCTCAGCCAGTTGGGCTTCGATGCGGGCGAGTAGTTCTGCCCGGACCCAGTCGACGACGTAGCGATTGGGGGCGAAAATCTGCAGCGACCCGTCCTTTTCCAGGGCCTGTAACGGCCGGACGTAGGTGTTGAACTGCGGCTCCGGAAGCTCGGCTTCCAGTGAGCGCAGGATGCTCAACCAGTATGAAGGCTCCAAACCGGCCACCCCAACAAAGAATCGGCTGTCAGTCGCTGCTTCCCGCGGGGGACCTCTCCCGCGAGCCCCGGCCGGCTGGCTGGGGCCGCAAGTCTACTCTGACCGAGAGGTGTTGACACCTGAGGTATCAGGTGCGTACCCTCACGACCCATTTTTCGGCGCATTATCAGAGCCTTGAATCATGAAACGTACATATCAGCCCAGTAAGGTCCGTCGCGCACGCACTCACGGCTTCCGCGCCCGCATGAAAACCGCGGACGGCCGCAAGGTGCTTGCCCGTCGCCGCGCAAAGGGCCGCAAGCGGTTGATTCCCTGATCACAGCCGGTACGCAACGACTCGGATTTTCGCCCCAGCAGCGTCTTCGCCAGGCTTCGCAATACCGCAAGGTGTATGCGCAGGCGCGGCGTCTGGGGAACCGGTTTTTTTCAGTGTCGCTGCTGGCCAATGATGCGGGGCTGCCCCGTTTAGGTTTGTCTATTGCGGCCCGCACCGTCGGCAACGCTGTGCGGCGCAACCGCCTCAAGCGACTCATCCGCGACAGCTTCCGCCTTCACCAGCACACCCTGCCTGCCGTTGACCTCATCGTCGCTGCGCGTCAGGGCGCTGTTGCGGCCACAGCGGATCAGCTGCGAGCCGGGCTCACCAGTCTTTGGTCGCAGGTGCAGCAGTCATGAAAAACTTGATCACTGCACCGTTGCGCTGGCTCCTCATTGTGTATCGATACACCCTCAGTCCACTGCTGGGGAGCTGTTGCCGTTTCGAGCCCAGTTGCTCGCGCTATGCAGAACAGGCCCTGATGACGCATGGGCTGCTGCGCGGACTCTGGCTCACCATCAAGCGGCTGGCGCGTTGCCATCCTTGGCATGCGGCCGGCTACGATCCGGTTCCCTGTGCGCATTGCGCGGAGAGCGTTCATGTTCAGCGGCACTAATGTCAGGATGCTTCTCTGGGCGATGCTCGCCTTCGCCTTCTACCTCTGCTACACGACCTGGCAGATCGATTATCCAGCCCCTGTTGCACCGCCCGTCACCGCGAGCGCTAACAACACGCTGGGCACCACGCTGCCTTCGGCCAGCGGCGTGGGCAGTGCGCCTGCGACCACAACGGCGCCGCGTCCGCCGGCTGCGAACACAGCACTGAGCGCAGCAGCGGATGGTGCATCGGCCAGTGATGCTCCGGTAGTACACGTTGTAACGGATGTGCTCGATGTCGTGGTCAGCCTCGCCGGCGGCGAGCTGCGTCAGGCCGATCTGTTGCAGTACCACGTCAAGAAGGGCGAAACCGCTCCGGTGCGCCTGCTCAACCGCGACAGCGCCGAAAGCCTGTATGTACTGCAGAGCGGTCTGCTGGCTGCCAACGGTAGCGATGGACCGACGCATCTGGCGCATTTCTCCAGCGCGGTCAGCGAGGCAACGCTGACGGCCGGTCAGGACGCCATTACGGTTCCGCTTACCTGGACCAATGGTGCGGGTGTGACCGTCACTAAGACCTTCACCTTCCGGCGCGGCTCTTATGAAGTGGGCCTGGATTACCGGGTCGAGAATGCCGGTACGTCAGCATGGAGCTTCGCCAGCTATGCACAGCTCCTGCGCGAGAATGTTCCCATCGAGCGTTCGTACTTCAAGCCCGACAGCATCTCCTACAAGGGACCGGCCTATTACGACGGCGCGAAATATCAGAAGCTGACGCCGGGCAAGAAAGATTCGGTGCTCGACAAGCCGGTGACCGGCGGCTGGCTCGCGGGTCTGCAGAATCATTTCGTCGCGGCCATCATTCCGCATGCGGGCGCGCCGTATCACTACACATTGAGCACGCAGGGCAACCGCTTCCTGCTGGCTGCTACGGGTAGCGAGCAGCAGGTGGCGCCGGGCGCCACCGCGACTCAATCCGAGAAGCTGTTCATCGGTCCCAAGCTGCAGGCCCAGCTGAAGCAGGCGGGTCCGGAGCTGTTCCGCGTGGCGGACTACGGCAGCCTGACCATCGTTGCCCAGCCGCTGTTTGCGCTGCTGAATTTCTGCCACTCGCTGGTTGGCAACTGGGGCTGGGCCATCCTGCTGGCCACGCTGGCACTGAAGCTGCTGTTCTATCCGCTGTCGGAAGCCTCGGGCAAGTCGATGGCCAAGATGAAGGCGCTCGCGCCGCGGCTGAAGAATCTGCAGGAAACCTACAAGGACGATCGCGAGAAGCTGGCCAAGGCGCAGATGGAGATGTACAAGAAGGAGAAGGTCAATCCGGCCGCAGGCTGTCTGCCGATGCTGATTCAGCTGCCCGTGTTCCTGGCCTTCTACTGGGTGCTGTTCGAGAGCGTCGAGATGCGTCAGGCGCCCTTCGCCGGCTGGATCACGGATCTGTCCTCGCGCGATCCGTATTTCATCCTGCCGGTGCTGATGGCCGCGGCAAACTTCATCCAGTTCAAGCTCAACCCGCAGGTGGGCGCCGATCCGGTGCAGCAGAAGATCTTCATGCTGATGCCCCTGATCATGTCCGCCACGCTGGCCTTCTTCCCGTCCGGTCTGGTGCTTTACTGGGTCGCCAACACCGTGCTCGGCATCCTGCAGCAGTGGAACATCAACCGGCGTATCGCGGCAGCGGACGCGAAGGCGCGTTCCTGACCCAGCACGACACGATTGCCGCTGCGGCCACGCCACCCGGGCGTGGCGGCATTGGCATCGTGCGTATCTCCGGGCGACAGGTGGCGCAGATAGCGCACGGTCTGCTCGGCGAGTTGCCGGCCGCGCGCCGCGCGCATCTGGCCGAATTCCGTGATGCGGCCGGTGCACCCATCGACCGCGGGCTTGCGCTGTTTTTCCCAGGCCCGAATTCCTACACCGGCGAGGACACGCTCGAACTTCAAGGCCACGGCGGCGTGGCCGTGATGAATGCCTTATTGGCGCGCGTGTTTGAACTGGGCGCGCGTCGTGCGCAGCCCGGTGAGTTCACGCAGCGCGCCTATCTCAACGGCAAGCTCGATCT
>CAYFPW010000169.1:0-3576 GCA_964345055.1 uncultured Steroidobacteraceae bacterium
GTGCTCAAGCGTATCCCGGTCGCCGTCGGCGGACTGGATGGCATCATGTATGACGAGGGCTCGGGGCACATCATTCTGACCACGCACAGCACGCCGGGTACGGCGACGGCGATCGATGCGAAGAGCGGTGAGATCGTTGGCGCGGCGGAACTCGAGGACAATGCGCCGGAGGGTGCGGTCGGCGATGGCAAGGGACGTCTATTCGTTAACAACGAACGCAAGAACACGATTCAGGTCATCGATCAGAAGACCATGAAGGCGGTGGCTTCCTGGCCGGTCGAGCCATGCAAGGGACCCACGGGTATTGCGTATGACGCTGTCACACAGCGCATCTTTGCGGGCTGCTCCGGCACTTCGGTCGTCGTCGATGCAAAGTCGGGAAAAGTGGTTGCCAGCATTGCCAACGGCAACGGCGTGGATGCACTGGGGTGGGATCCGCAGCAGAAGCTGATCTATATCCCCGCCGGACGTGACGGCACCGTCACGGTGGTGCATCAGGATTCAGCCGATCAGTACACCACGGTAGCCACCGTGCCGACCCTGGCCGGTGCCAAGACCATTGCGGTTGATCCCGTACGGCACGTCGCTTATTCGGTGGCGCTGGAGCGCGGTCCTGCACCGGCTGCGGCTGCGCCGGCGGGCGGCGGCGGTCGCGCGCCGCAGGGGCCCGTTATCGCTGCGCATTTCCTGACGATCAGTCAATGAGACGTTGCCGGGCTTAAAGACCCGCGTCGCGTATCAACGCGGCAGCGCGTTCGCTGTCGGCGGAGACTCCTTCGGCGATCAGCGCATCGAGAACGCGCTCCTGCGTCTGGCCGCGATGCAAGGCTTCCGAGTAGCTGATCTCGGCATGGAACATCACCATCGAATAGCGCGGGATAAAATGTCGCGGATAGCGGCGTTCCAGTTCCAGTGCCAGCTCGCGGCGCTGCGCGTAGTCGCTTCGCCTCACCGTGTCGCGCATTTCCCGATAGTTCTCCAGCGCCATCTGCGCGATAGCATCGGTATCGAGCCGCCGGGCACTTTCGTACTCGCGGAATGCCGCCGCAGCGGTTTCGTGCTGTGCCAGCAGCCGGTCGAGCAGTACGCAGTCCTCGAAGCCGCAGTTCAGGCCCTGTCCATGAAAGGGCACGATGGCGTGGGCCGCATCACCGATCAGAAGGGAGTTGCCGGTATGCCATGGCCAGCAGTGCAGCGTTGCCAGGCCGCTCTGAGGGTGCTCGGCGAACTGTGTTTCGAGATCCGGAACCAGTGCCAGCAGATCGGCAAACTGCGCGGTGAAGAAGGCGCGCACCGCAGCCGCACCGCGCAGTGAGTCGAAGGACACCGGTCCGCTGCGCGGCATGAACAGCGTGGCGGTGAAGGTGCCATCGGCATTGGGCAGAGCGATGCACATGAATTCGCCGCGTGGCCAGATGTGCAGGCCATGCGGATCCATGCAATGGGTTCCGTCAGCCCGAGCGGGAATCGACAGCTCCTTGTAGTCATGGGCCAGCGGATCCTCTGTGGACTGACAAGTCTGTCGCTGCTCGAGTGCGCGGCGCACCGCGGAACCTGCGCCGTCGGCTGCGATGACGGTGCCTGCGTGAACGGTGTGTTCGATGCCGCGGCGCTCATCAAAGAATTGCAACGTGCCGCTTTCCGGGTCGGCACCCAGGCAGCGCTGGTTGAAGTGCAGTGATACGCCTTCCTGTTTGCCGGCGAGGGCAACCAACGCACGACTGATTTCCGCACGGCTGATCGACCAGTTGATCTCGTCGGGGTGCTGTCCGTAGGGCATGAAGCGGATCTGACTGTTCTCGTCATGCAGGATGCGTCCTGGCATGGGCGTCATCAATGGTTTCAGTGCCGTGAGGGCATCCGCTGCGGCCAGTGCGCGCAGACCGCGTGCCGCAAGCGCCAGATTGATCGAGCGGCCACGTTCCGGCGTCGCGATGCGCGGATCGTCCCGCCGCTCGTAGACAGTTACGTCACGACCGCGCTTCGCCAGCAACAGTGCCAGCAGCGATCCAACCGGTCCGCCTCCGACGATGGTGACGCTGTTCACCCGCTGGCCTGCAATGTTGCAGCGAGGATATCGGCGGCGCGCCACACGTCCTCGAACGAGTTGTACAGCGGCACCGGTGCCAGACGAATGATGTCCGGTTCACGCCAGTCGGCAATGAGTCCCCGTGGCAGCAGGGCATCAAAGACAGCACGGGCGTGGCTGCGTCCACCGCGCACTCGCACCGAGAGTTGTGCACCGCGTGCCTGTGGCTCGGTGCCTGTCACTTGTACGAGCTGGTCACCGCAGCGATGCTGCAGCAGATATTCCAGATAGGTCGTGAGCCGCAGCGACTTGGCGCGCAGGGCCGGCAGGCCTGCGCGCTGGAATTGTTGGAGAGAGGCCAGCAACGGCGCGGTCGAGAATATCGGTGGGTTGCTCAGTGCAAGCGCAGCCGCACCCACTGCCGGCCGAAATTCCGCTTCCATGCGAAAGCGGCTCTGCCCCTCATGGCCCCACCAGCCCTGCAGGCCGTTGCGAGCTGCGCGTTCGTGAAGCCGCTGATGCACGAAGAGCCCGCCAATCGCGCCCGGGCCGGCGTTCAGATATTTGTAGCTGCACCAGGCAGCGCAGTCGATGTCCTGCTCATGCAATGCCAGTGGCACATTGCCGATGGCATGTGCCAGATCCGCGCACAGCAATGCGCCGGCTGCGTGAGTCGCACGGGCGACGCGAGCGAGATCGAAGGACTGACCGGTACGGAATTGCAAGCCTGGCCACAGCACCAGTGCCAGTCGCGGCGCCTCCGCGGCGATGCGTGCCTCGATATCCTCCATGCGCAGCAGTACTTCACCGGCGCGCGGTGCTACTTCAAGCAGGCATCGCTCAGGGTCCAACCCATGCCAGCGCAGCTGTGATGCCACGATGTGACGATCAGAAGAAAAGGCGCCGGCTTCGATCAAGACACAGCAGCGTTGTCCCTGCGGCCGGAACAGTGCGGCCAGTAGTAGGTGCAGGTTCACGCTCAACGAATTCATCGCCGCGATTTCCGACTCTTGCGCGCCACACAGCTGCGCCAGAGCTGGCGTAAGCTGCTCCGCATAACCGATCCAGGGCCGCTCCGCGGCTTCATGGCCGAGTACGGCGAGGCGGCGCCAGTCCTTCAACTCCTGCTCAATGCTGGCGGCGGCGGCGATGGGCGCCAGTCCCAGCGAGTGGCCGCACAGGTACACCGCATTGCCCTGATGTGGATCAGCGGGCAGAGAAAACTCATCGCGGAATGCCGCCAGAGGATCGGCCGCATCCAGCGCCAGTGCCGATTCGCGGCGCAGATCGAACGAAGCGTTCATGACGGCGAGTGCATCACCGTGCCGCACTGGCTGCAGGTGCGCAGCGCGACGTCACCGAAGAAGCGCGCGAAGACAGGCGGGAACTGCGTCTCGATGTTAGTCAGGGCAAAGCGCTCTTCGTACAGCAGATGGTCGCAGCGCTCGCAGTACCACTGCAGTGCATCGATTTCACCCGGACGCCGCCGGCGTTCGATCACCAGACCGACGGAATTGGCCCTGCGCTGTGGCGAGTGCGGCACGTTG
>CAYFPW010000170.1:0-3562 GCA_964345055.1 uncultured Steroidobacteraceae bacterium
TCGCAACAGCGCTGGCGCAGGTGGAAACCTGTGCCAGCGTTGCTGCTTTGAACGAGCTGCGCGTACGTTGGCTGGGCAAGAAGGGCGAGCTCACCGAGCAACTCAAGACCCTTGGCGCACTTCCTGCGGCAGATCGTCCCGCTGCAGGTGCTCGCATCAATGAGGCCAAGCAGCGTCTTCAGGCGGCTATCGATGCGCGCAGTGCGGCGCTCGAGCAGGCAGCTCTCGATGAGCAGCTCGCCTCGGGCCGGATCGACGTCTCTCTTCCTGGTCGCGGTGAACATCGCGGCGGACTTCACCCGGTTACCCGCACACGCCTGCGCATTGAAGAAATCTTTTCGCGCGCCGGCTTCGAGATCGCCTCGGGCCCGGAGATCGAGGACGACTTCCACAACTTTGAGGCGTTGAATATTCCCGCCAATCATCCGGCGCGGGCGATGCATGACACCTTCTACCTCGAAGACGGTCGCTTGCTGCGTACACACACCTCGCCGGTGCAGATTCGCTTCATGCGCGAACGGCAGGCGCCCTTTGCAGTGATTGCACCGGGGCGCGTGTATCGTTGCGATTCAGATGTGAGTCATTCGCCGATGTTCCATCAGGTAGAAGGCCTGCTGGTCGATGAGGGCGTGAGCTTCGCAAACCTCAAGTCGGTGCTGCACGAATTCATGGAAGTGTTTTTCGAGCGCGATCTGGCCATGCGACTGCGGCCCTCGTACTTCCCATTCACTGAACCCTCAGCCGAAGTGGACATCAGCTGCGTCCTCTGCGGTGGCAAGGGTTGCCGGGTCTGCAAGCAGACAGGCTGGCTGGAAGTTGCCGGCTGCGGCATGGTCCACCCCAATGTCTTTGCTGCCTGCAATGTCGATGCCGAGCGCTACAGCGGCTATGCCTTTGGCATGGGCGTGGAGCGCCTAGCAATGCTCCGCTATGGAGTGAACGATCTGCGCCTGTTCTATGACAATGATCTGCGCTTTCTAGCGCAATTCAGCGGGGCCTGATCGATGAAGCTGCCTCTCTCGTGGCTGCGTGAATGGGTCGATCTGCCGGCCGACGCCAGTGCGATTGCCCAGCGCCTGACTTCGCTTGGCTTCGAGGTGGAGTCGTTGCAGCCGGTGGCGCCTGCCTTCGATGGCGTGATCGTTGCCGAGATCCAGTCGATCGCGCCCCATCCGCAGGCCGACAAACTGCGTGTCTGTACCGTCAACGCTGGATCGGGTGCGGCGCCGCTGCAGATTGTGTGTGGCGCGCCCAATGCGCGTGCAGGGCTCAGGACGGCGCTGGCGCAGGTGGGGGCCGAACTGCCCAATGATCTGCGCATCAAGGCGGCCAAGTTGCGCGGCGTGGAGTCGGCGGGAATGCTGTGCTCGGCACGCGAACTCGGCCTCAACGTCGAGGGAGAGGGCATTCTCGAATTCCCCTCCGATGCGCCGGTGGGCAAGGGTGTTCGGGATTATCTCGAGTTGGACGACTGGATTCTGGAGCTGGGCATTACGCCGAATCGCGGTGATGCCATGTCAGTGCTGGGTATCGCGCGCGAGTTGGCGGCCGCTTATGGCGTAGCGCTGAAGTCGCCGTCGGCGGGACGGGGCAAAGCAGTGGTGGTCGACAGCGCTGCTCGGGTACCGGTTCGTCTGGTCGCTGGAGCGGGGTGTGGCCGTTTCCTAAGTCGCGCAGTGCAGGGCATTCGGGCTGGCGGCCAATCGCCGCACTGGCTTCAGGAGCGCCTGCGTCGCGCCGGCTTGCGTCCCATCAGCCCGGTGGTGGACGTCACGAATTACATCGTGCTCGAGCTGGGACAGCCAATGCATGCTTATGATCGCGCGCAGCTGCGTGGCACGATCGTTGCGCGCAGAGCCCAGGTCGCTGAGCCGGTCACCTTACTCGATGGACGCACGATAGCGCTTGAGTCTGATGTGCTCACCATTGCGGATGATTCGGGAGTCATCGGACTGGCCGGCATCATGGGTGGCGAGCGCACCTCCATCAGCGAACAGACCACGGACTTATTCCTCGAGGTAGCCTGGTTTGAGCCTGGCGCTATCGCTGGTCGCGCAAGGCGTCACGGTTTGCTGACGGATGCCAGCCAGCGCTTCGAGCGCGGCGTCGATCCGGCGCTGCAGGAGCGGGCGTTGGAGCGCGCTACGCAGCTGATACTGGAATTGACGGGCGGTTCGGCAGGTCCCGTGGATCTGCAGGAGCTGCCGGGTCGTTTGCCCGCGCGAACACCGGTGGTGCTACGCCAGTCGCGGCTTGCGCGTGTGTTGGGCCGTGAGTTCGAGCCCCGGCAGATCACCCAGCAGCTGCAGGCTTTGGGCATGCAGGTGGAGCCGCAGGGCGAGGGGCAGTCGCGTGTCACACCGCCGTCTTGGCGCTTCGACATTCATATCGAAGCCGACTTGATTGAGGAAGTCGCCCGTAGTGTCGGTTTCGATCAGATTCCGGAGCAGCCCGCGGTAGGCCATCGCCGCTTGCGCTTGATGCCGGAGGCCAAGATCGAAGAGCGCGCCGTGTTGCAGCTGCTGGCGGCGCGAGGCTTTCACGAGATCGTCAGCTTTGGTTTCGTCGACCCCGCCTTGCAGAAACAGCTTCTGGGTCCGCAGGCAGCGGCCACTCTGCGCAATCCGATCGCCAGCGACCTGGCTGTGATGCGTCTGTCGCTGTGGCCGGGCTTGGTGCAGGCTGCGCTGCAGAACCTGCGGCGCCAACAGGAGCGCTGCAAGCTAGTTGAGTTGGCCACGGTCTTCCGGCCGGATGCCAATGGTGCTGTCATCGAGACCCCGATGGTGGCCGGCCTGGCGGTTGGCCCACGCTTGCCAGAGCAGTGGGGGGCGGTCCGTGCCGGTCTGGATTTCCATGACCTCAAGGGTGATGTACAGGCTCTGCTCGCGATTTCCGGCCAGAATGGGGTCCTGACTTGGGCACCCTTGGACGGGCCGCCACCCGCGTTGCATCCTGGGCGTTGTGCAGCAGTGCTGCGCGATGGGGCCCGGATCGGTGTGATCGGCGAACTGCATCCGCGTCTGGCAAACGCCCTTGAATTGCCTGCCGAGGTGCAGCTGTTCGAGCTGGATCTGGCGCAGGTGACCGAGGCGGCGCCGACCCGGTTCGCGCCCGTGTCCGTTTTCCCGCAGATACGCCGCGACCTGTCCTTTTCTGTCGACGCCGACGAGAGCTTCAGTCGCATCGAGGCGCATGTTAAGGTTGCCGCCTCACGCCACCTCAGGGAACTGAGGCTGTTCGATGTCTACACGGGGAAGGGTGTAGAAACCGGTCGAAAGAGCGTGGCTTTAGGCTTGATTTTACAGGATGTTTCGCGCACTCTAACCGACGAAGAAGCGGATCGGATCGTGGCGGACGTAGTGGCCAGCCTCAGCTCCGGTTTGAACGCCAAGTTGCGAGAATAAGAATCACGTCCATGGCACTGACCAAAGCAGAAATGGCTGAGTCGCTGTTCAATCAGCTGGGACTCAACAAGCGCGAAGCGCGCGAACTCGTTGATCTCTTTTTCGAGGAAGTGCGCGCCGCGCTGGCAAAGGGCGAGCAGGTGAAGCTTTCTGGC
>CAYFPW010000171.1:0-3536 GCA_964345055.1 uncultured Steroidobacteraceae bacterium
CACGAGCATGCGAGCGACATTGCGTCGTTCTGCTTCGTGAAGGAAGAGCCGATCGCACGCGAAGCGCTGCATCTGCTGCTGACCTCGCTGGAGGCCAATCTCGGTGCGAACTTGTTGCGCGTGAAGGGACTGATCAACATCGCTGAGGAGCCCGGTCGCCCTGCACTGCTGCAGGGCGCGCAGCATTTGTTGCACAACCTGGACTGGCTCGATGCCTGGCCTGACGCGGATCACCGGACCCGCATCGTCTTCATTGCTCAGGGCGTTGGCCGTCAGGCCGTCGAGGAAATGATCGAGCTGCTGGAGCGTGTGGCGACGCGTACTGCACGCGCTCGTCAGCGGGCAGCTTCCACCGAGGCGGTTATTCCAGACCGCTGACCCGGAACTGTTCGCGCGCCATGACCGACCAGTCGAGGTTGGCTTCGCCGCGAGCAATGGCAGCCTCGAGGCGCTGCTTCCACACTTCGCCGCTGGGCAGCGGGATGCCCACCGCGCGAGCTGCATCCAGTGCGAGCTGGTTGTCCTTGAGGCCGATGGTGGCGGTGGCTCCGATCCGTCCCCAATCCTGACGAGCGATGAGATCGCCATAGGCGTGGTAAGCCGTTGCGTTGAACAGGCCGCCGACCAGCGCTTCCTGGAACACCAGAGGGTCGACATCGTACTTGCGCACCAGCGCCATGCCTTCGCCGATGGCTTCGATGGCGCAGCCGAGCACGAAGTTGTTGGCAATCTTGATGGCGGTCGCTGACAGCGGATTTTCGCCCGCGTGAATGATCCGCTCGCCGATGGCGGCGAATACCGGCTGCAGTTTCTGAACTGCAGCGGCCGGCCCACCCGGAACCAAACCCAGCTTGCCGCTGGCGGCCAGGTCAGGCCGTCCAAGTACATGGCAGGCCACGCAGATCTGTCCGGCTTTGCGATGAGCCTCAGCCACTTCACCGACGACGCCCACGCCATGCGTACCGCTGATCATGTGGATCGTGCCCGGACGCATGTTCTGCAGCAGGCCGCCGTCGCCGAGCGCTGCGGCACGCAGCGTCTCGTCACTCGGCAGCATGCTGATGATGGCGTCGCAGGTGGCAGCCAGCTGCGGCAGGCCGCTGGCTGTCTTGGCACCTGCGCTCGCCATGCGCTCCATGGCGGCAGGTACCGGATCAAACACGGTCAGGTCGTGGTCAGCCTGCAAGAGCCGGGTTGCCATGCCAGAGCCCATTCGACCGAGCCCAATGAATCCGAGTTTCATCCGAATACCTCTCCTGCCTGATGCCGGCTTATTGCAGCTGGCTCATGACCCACTGCAGCTCGAGCGTGACGTAGTCGACGATGTCGCCCGTCTTGAGATGCTGCGGCAGCACGTCCCACGTGTAGGTCTCGATCTCCAGCTGTGCGCTGAGCGGACGAGCCTTGTGGAAGGCCAGCGCCTCGGCAATCGCAAAGCGCGTGGTGCGGAAGTGCTCGCTGAGCGTTTCGAGGAACACCGGCACGTGGAAGTGGATGCGCCACTCGCGCTCGCCGGACGGATCCTTTTCCCAGGCCGCGATCGCGTCCTCCAGGTTGAGGAAGCGGGTGAGCTTGCCGTTGCGCTGTTCGATGGTCTGCGTCAGGTAGACGCTCTCGGCCCAGCGGCGCAGCTCATTGACGGCGGCCGGCGTGACCTTCGGCACCTGAACGGCCGCAGCTTCCTGCAGCTTGAACACCGGAATATCGTTGTCGACCAGCTTCTGCAGCGAGGCACTGATGTTCTCGAATTCGACCGCCTGGTGGCAGATGTCGTACACGGTGCCGATGTGGCGGCGGAGCACCGCGCGCGCATCTTCGGCAGACATGCCCAGATCCTTGCCCAGCAGCGTCAGGGAGCGCTCCGAGCGCAGCACCTGCGTAAAGAAGTGCACCGTTTCATCGGTGGTCTCCAGGAAGCAGTACGGCTCCGGCTCGACCGCCAGCGTGACCGTGCGGCCGGTGCGCTCGCGCAGCTTGTGCAGGTGCACAGCCAGACGGCGGATGTTGGCAGCGTAGGACTCGACGACATCCGGGCCCGTGACGCGCGGCTTGAAGCCCAGCGGCGGACTCTGGATCGAAGGATCGACGTTGGCCCCGCCGCAATCGGCGAGGATGTCGGCCACGTTCATCGTGTAGCGGGTGCGATCCTCACCGCGCCAGTCCGGCTCGTAGACCTGTTCCTTGACGACCTGGTTCTTGAACGGCCCGAACGGGAACGCATTGACCGTGTACAGATACATGCCGTTGTCGGCCAGAAAGCTCTTGAGCTTGGCGCGCTCGGCAGGGGAGTTGACCAGCGTAGTGGCGGACGCGTTTGACAGACGCAGCGACACGCCGAACGGCTTGTCCGGGCTCAGTCGTGCTTTGACGCGCGGCACGTAAGTCGTGAGGCTCTCCCACATCTCCGGCCAAGTGTCGCCGGGATGCACGAGAGTGGAGTAGGTGAGATGACCGTATTTGCCAAGGTCCATGCGTTTAGCCTCTGGTTATGCTCTGAAGGGCCGCCAATCAGGCGACCTGCTCCAGCTTGCTTGATTTGGAAGATGCGATGATCGCGTCGGTGACCGACACGCCACTGATGATTTGCTCCGGCGGAATCGGATAGGGGGCGCCGCCCTGCGCCGCGACCGCAAACGACTCCAGTGCGGCACGCACTACGTCGAATGAGGGCACTTCGATGGCTATTGCATCGCCCTTGACCGGCTGGATGACATAGCTGCCGAAGAGCGTGGTGCGACGATGTTCGGACGACTGTCCGGCAACGTGAACCGTACCGCCGAGCAGCGCCATGGCCTTGGAGCCGTAGACCTGGAAGCGGAACGATCCGGCGGTCGCCATCATGGTGCCCAGATAACCGGACATACCGCCCTTCATGCGGAACAGCACGGAGGTCGTGTCGTCGTTTGGGTTCGGCGTTGCGCGCCGGAAGCTCTGGCAGAAGACGCTGTCGATGTCGCCCAGCAGGTCGATCATGCCGTCAACGGCATGGACGCCCATCGGGAACAGGCCGCCGCACGGTGCCGACTTGCTGTCGCCACGCCAGGCCTGCGGGTTGGGAATCAGGCCGTTGGGGCCCGACATCGTGCATTCAACATGCAGGATGGTGCCCAGTTCGCCCTCGGCGATACGGCGCTTGAGATCCAACCAGGACGGGTGGAAGCGACGGCTGTAACCGACGGCGAGCGTGACGCCCTTGGCGCGCGCTGCCTCGACCACCTTGACGGCCTCTGCACGGGTCATCGTGAAGGGCTTTTCGCAGAAGATGTGCTTGCCGGCTGCAATGGCCGCCAGCATCTGGTCGCAGTGGCCCGGGGGCGGCGTCGCCAGCACCACGCCCTGGACTGCCGGGTCGGCAAGCATGGCTTCGTAGCTGGCCGGGAGAGTCAGGTTGTGCTTGCGCGCAATCTCTTGATCCTGCTCGGATCTTGAGCGCGTATAGCCCGACACAAAGGTTGCTTTGTCGCTCTGCTGGACGGAATCGATCAGCGTTCCGCCCCACCAGCCCATTCCGGCGATTCCAAGTCTGATCAAAGCCT
>CAYFPW010000172.1:0-1826 GCA_964345055.1 uncultured Steroidobacteraceae bacterium
CTGCAGAGGCTGGCACGGGTGAAAGTGCGCGGTCGTCCGCTGGCCATCCAGTTGCTGGGACCACGACCGAAGAAGCATCGCAAAGGCCACGGGCGCTAACCGTCCCAAAACAGCCCTGACTGGCTTTGCCGGCCGAGCCGACGCACAATGCGGGTCATGAAGTTCCCAAACCTGCTTGCCACGCGCAACGGTCGACTGGCGACTTTCTTCCTGCTGTACATCACAGAGGGGATTCCGCTTGGGTTTGCCGCCACGGCGCTCGCGACGCAGATGCGGCGCCAGGGTGTCAGTGCCGGCGCCATCGGTGCATTCACCGCTGCGATCTACCTGCCCTGGGCATTCAAGTGGGCCATGGGTCCAATCGTCGATGTCATCGCTTCCGACCGCTTCGGTCGCCGGCGCATCTGGATCCTGCTGATGCAGCTCGGGATGGTGGCCTCGTTGTTCACGCTGCAGTCTGCGGGTCTGAGCGCGGATGTTGGACTGCTGACAACACTGATCATCATTCACAATCTCTTTGCAGCAACTCAGGATATCGCTATCGATGCACTCGCGGTGGGTACGCTGAAGGAGAACGAGCGTGGGTTGGCTGGCGGACTGACGTTTGCGGGAGCCTATCTTGGTCAGGCGATCGGTGGCTCGGGTGCGCTGTATCTCGTGCAGTACATCGGCTTCAGCAACACGTATTACTTTGTGGCTGCGGCCATCCTGACAGTGACCGTGCTGGTCGTGCTGCCGCTGCAGGAGCCTTTGATGGAGCGCGCTGCGGCGGCTGGCTCGGGGCTAACGCGTATTGGTGCCGAGATCGGGCAGTTCGTGCGTGATGTCTGGGATGCCTTTACTTCATCACGCGCTTCGCTGATCGGACTGTTCTTTGCGGTGCTGCCAGCCGGCGCGATGGCGCTGGGTCTGGCGCTCGTCAACACGCTGGCGGTGGATCTCGGGTTTGATGATGCGCGGGTTGCGGCGCTGAATCTCTGGACCACGGTGTCAGCGGCTGCCGGCTGTGTCATTGGCGGCTGGCTGTCTGACCGACTGGGTCGGCGGCGTGCGCTGGCCTTGTTTATCATCAGCATGTCGCCGATCACGCTCTGGCTGGCCTGTGCGTTGTGGCAAGCGGGCTGGATCATGCCGGTGAACGACGCATTGCGTGCCCGCATGGTGATTCCGGCCACTTTGATCAGTGTTTTCTGGCTCACCTCGCTGCTGTATTCCTTCGCCAATGGTCTGATGTATGGCGCGCGCGCAGCGCTGTACATGGATGTCTCCAATCCGCGCGTCGCAGCCACGCAGTTCACGGCCTACATGGCCTTGCTGAATCTCGGCATCGCTTACTCGGCCAAGTGGCAGGGCTGGGCGGTAGACCGCTACGGCTATCCGCTGACGCTGCTGGCCGATTCGATCATCGGACTGGTGTGTCTTGTATTTCTGTCGGCGATGGGACCGATCACGGCGCACAGTACGGCCGTCCCCGCGCCCAAGACAGATTGAAAAGCTGAGCGTCGCGCGCGCTCAGTCCGTCATTCGCAACAGTTCATTCAGCGACGTCTTGGCGCGCGTCTGTGCATCCACGCGCTTGACGATGATGGCCGCGTACAGGCTGTGCGTGCCGTCCTTCGACGGCAGCGTGCCCGACACCACCACCGAGCCCGGAGGCACTCGGCCCTGCAGGACTTCGCCTGTAGTGCGGTCGTAGATACGGGTGCTCTGGCCAATGTACACGCCCATTGATATCACCGAACCTTCGCCGACGATCACGCCTTCGACGATCTCCGAGCGCGCGCCGATGAAGCAGTTGTCTTCGATGATGGTCGGGTTGGCCTGCA
>CAYFPW010000172.1:1836-2374 GCA_964345055.1 uncultured Steroidobacteraceae bacterium
GGTGGTGTGCGCGTAGTTCCAAATACCGTCGTACGCCGCCGGACAGATGTACGTTCTTGCCCACCTGAGCGCAGGAGCCAACCGTGGCCCAGGTGTCCACCATAGTGCCTTCGCCAACGTAGGCGCCGATGTTGACGTAGGAGGGCATCAGGATCGCGTTTGGTGCGACGAAGGAGCCGCGGCGTACGACGGCATTGGGAACTACGCGCACACCCCCAGCGGCGAAGTCTGCGACGCTGGTGTTTTCATACTTCAGCGGTACTTTGTCGTAGAAGCGTGTGTAGCCCGCATCCAGCAGCACATTGTCATGGGTGCGGAAATACAGCAGCACGGCCTTCTTCAGCCACTGATTCACGATCCATTCGCCGGCACGTTTTTCGGCGACGCGCAGCGTGCCGCTATCCAGCAGCCCGATACTGGTCTCGATCGCTTCCGCGACCTTGGCGGGGACTTTGCCCGGGCTGATCTGCGCGCGGTCCTCGAAAGCGGCCTCGATGGTCTGCTGTAGCTCGGCGGTGTTCATGCTTGGATCAGGTTC
>CAYFPW010000172.1:2384-3500 GCA_964345055.1 uncultured Steroidobacteraceae bacterium
AGAGCGCACGGCTTGCGGCGACGTGTGCGTCGTCCTGCCAGGCCACGGCGCTGGCCAGTTGCGTGGGCACCGGCATCGCGCAGCCGTGATAGGTGCGGTATTGCAGATAGGGACGGAGCAAAGCCGGATCACCGGCCACGAAGCCTGAGCGGAGGCCGGGCACACTGGAACGCTTGGACAGGCTATGAAATACCACGCAGCGTTCGAAACGCTGGCGTCCCGTTTCCCAAGCGGCGCGCAGCAGACTGGGCGGCGGGCGTGATTCGTCTAGATACAGTTCCGCGTAACACTCGTCACCGGCGATCAGGAAGTCATGCTTCTCGGCCAGGTGCAATGCGTGTCGCAGGTAATCCAGGGACATCACCGCGCCCGTGGGATTGCCCGGCGAGCACAGGAAGAGCAGCTGCACACGATCCCAGATCGCCGACGGTACCGCGTCCAGATCCGGCAGGAAACGCGTCGCGGCAGTGGTGTTGAGGTAATAGGGCTCGGCGCCGGCCAGCAAGGCAGCCCCTTCATAAATCTGGTAGCCGGGATTGGGCATGGCCACCAGCGCCCCGGGCTTGCGTGTGACGCAAGCTTGGACGAAGGAAAACAGCGCCTCGCGAGTGCCATTGACCGGCAGCACCATGGTGTCGGGATCGACGCTGGCTCCAACTGGCAGGTAGCGGCGCGCAAGCATGGCCGCGATCGCTTCGCGCAGCACTGGCAGGCCCTTGGTGGCCGGATAGCTGCCCAGTTCGTGAAGGTTTGCGGCCAGCGCATCGAGCACCAGCCGTGGCGGTGCATGACGCGGTTCGCCGATCGACATGCCGATGTGCGCGAGCGAGGCGGGCGGCGTGCTGCCCTTGAGCAGCGTTGCCAGACGCTCGAAAGGATAGGCTTGCAGTCGCTGCAGATCAGGGTTCATGCGAATACGGGCATTGCAGTGAACCGTGCTTCATCACGCTGCGGCACGCGGTGCGCCCAGCGTCTCAGTCAGGCGGATGCGCAGCCTTTCGGCGGCGGCTGCATCCAGTGGTTGCAGCGCACGATCGGTGATGTAGAACACGTCTTCGGCGCGCTCACCGAAGGTGCCGATCTTCGCGGCCTGCAGCTCCACACGCTCTTCCCACA
>CAYFPW010000173.1:0-3443 GCA_964345055.1 uncultured Steroidobacteraceae bacterium
GGCAAGAAAGTACGGCTGCGCGACGAAGATGCCGGCCGCCGATTTGGCTGGGAGGAGAACGCGGCGCGCGCAGCCACTGCGACGTTGCGCGGGCAGCTGGAAGCGCTCCAGCACAAGCTCTATGCAGACGGGCGCTTTGCGCTGCTGGTCGTGCTGCAGGCCATCGATGGTGGCGGCAAGGACAGCACCATCCGACACGTCCTATCGGCCTTCAACCCTCAGGGCTGCACGGTTACCTCATTCAAGGCTCCGTCTACGGAGGCGCTGCGCCATGATTTTCTCTGGCGCATACATCGCCATACCCCGGCCCGCGGTGAGATCGCGGTGTTCAATCGCTCCCACTATGAAGACGTGTTGATAGCGCGTGTCGATGAGCTGGTGACTCATGAGGTATGGAGTGCACGGTATCAGCAGATCAACGACTTCGAGCAGCTCCTACATGCCGCCAATACACGCATCGTGAAGCTTTTCCTGCATATCAGTCGCGATGAGCAGAAGCGCCGGCTCCAGCAGAGACTCGACGATCCGGCCAAGCGCTGGAAGTTCGACCTCTCAGATCTTAAGAAGCGCAAGCAATGGGATGAATATCAGGCGGCTTACGAGGCGATGCTGGAGCGTTGCGGCGCCCGCCATGCACCGTGGCATGTAGTGCCAGCGGATCATAAGTGGCTGCGCGATCTGGCCGTGGCGCAGATCCTGAAAGATGCGCTGAGCGAGCTGCCGTTGCGCTATCCAGATGTGAACTTCGATCCGCGGTCGATCCGTATCGATTGAAACGCTGCCGCTTTTTTTCGTCTTTTATAGTCCCGCCAGTTCGCGCTCTGCGGTGCTGAGCCACTCCGCCTGCGCACGGCGATAGTGGCGGGGTGCCTGCTGGGCGTGGTCGAGCAGCTCGCGCAGCGTGCGCCGCGCGTCGTCGGTCCGTCCCTCGCGCCGCAGGAGCTGTGCGTAGCGCAGCGCAGCCTCGGCACCGGCGTAGTAGCCCGCCAGCACGCGGTATTCGTCCAGGGCCTTGGCAGTGTTGCCTTCGCCCTCCAGCGAGCGAGCGTAGAGCAGGTGGCCCTCGGGTGACTTGTAGTCCGGGTTGTGCGCAATCAGCTCGTCGAGAGTCAGTCGCGCCTCGCTGGGTCGGCCTGCAGTGAACTGCGCTCGTGCCATTCCGAGCATCAGACCGGGGTCATGCTCATAGAGTCCCTTCAGCGTCTGACGATAGATGTCGATGGCATCCGCGGAACGCCCCTGACGCACCAGTTCCTCCGCATACCGCTGCTGGCTGGCGACGCCACCCTGCTGGCGCGCGGCCGCCTCATAGCGGCGCAGATCCTGCTCCGGATCCAGGGCTTTCTTCACTCCGCGGTAGGTGCGCTTTGCGGTTCGGCTCCCGAACAGCTCGGGCAGGATCTCAGCCACGATGTAGGCTAGGCCGCCGAAGGCGGGCAGCATGAGAAGCACCCAGATCCAGACCGTATTGCGTCCGGTGCGCATGCAATGGACGATCAGAACGGCGCTCAGGATATAGGAACCGAGAACGTAGTAACTCATGGGGTGCCAGCATACTGGGAGCGGTGGCGTGGCGTGAAGCGCAGCCCGTGTCAGGAGCGGTCTCATCACGTAAACTTCGTCACTGCGATGCTCCGCCTGACCCGAATTCGCCTGTTTCTGGTGGTCGCTGGCTGCGGCCTGTGGCCGCTATGGTCGCTGGCCGGGGAACTGGCGGCACCCGCCGTACCCGTCGCTGGCGCAGCCGCTGGGCGTCCCCGCATCGGTCTGGTGCTCTCTGGTGGCGGCGCGCGCGGCACGGCGCACATCGGCGTGCTCAAGATGCTCGATGATCTGCGCATCCCCGTGGACGCCATCGCCGGGACCAGCATGGGAGCAGTGGTGGGCGGGCTCTATGCCTCTGGGATGGACGGGCGCGCCATCGAGCGGCTTCTTTCGACGGTCGATTGGGAAGATGCTTTCCGCGATCGGCCAACACGCGCGGAGCTGGCGTTTCGCCGCAAGCGTGATGACGAAGACTTCCTGGTCAACGTCCCAATCGGTTTCCGTGGCCGCAAACTGCTCATCCCCACTGGGCTGATTGCGGGTCAGAAGCTGACCCAGATACTGCGACAGGCCACCTTACCTGTTGCTGCCGTGTCCGACTTCGATCAGCTGCCAATCCCTCTCCGGGTGGTAGCCACGGATCTCGAGTCGGGCACGCCGGCCGTGATGTCCTCCGGCGATCTGACCGGCGCCATGCGCGCCAGCATGTCTGCGCCCGGTATCTTTTCTCCGGTCGAACGTGATGGCCGGCTGCTGGTCGATGGTGGACTGGTCAAAAACCTTCCCATTGATGTGGCGCGCACGATGGGCGTCGACGTACTCATTGTCGTTGACGCCGGCATCGCCCTGCAAAACCGCGAGCGCCTGGGCTCCATTGCCAGTGTGTCGAATCAGGCACTGGCCATCATGGTGCGCCGTGATGCCGATGAGCAGCGCAGCACGCTCGGTTCGCGCGACATCCTGCTGACTCCTGAGCTCGATGAGGTATCGTCCTACGACTTTCGTGTGTTACGGCGTGTGGTCGAGGCCGGCGAGGCCGCTGCCGAGGCCGAGCGTGCGCGTCTGGCGCAGTTGTCGTTGTCCGAAGAGGACTACGCGCACTATCTGGCGCATCGTGCTGTGACCCATGCAGATGCCGCTCCTGTCGCGGTTCAGTTCGTACGCGCTGATGCGCAGTCCGCACCCTATGAGCGACCGATCTCCGACTTCTTCGGGGATCTCGTCGGCCATCCGCTCGACACGGCTGCGATCGAGTCACGTGTCACCACACTGTATGGCCGCGGCAATCTCGAACGGCTCGATTACCGACTGGTCAACGACGCGCAGGGACAGCGGGGTCTGGAATTTAGCGCACGTCGCAAGAGTTGGGGGCCGAACTACCTGCGCCTCGGACTCTCCCTGCAGGATGATTTTGCCGGGGGCACCTCTTTCAATGCGGCGGCGCGTCTTTTATTCACGGAACTCAATTCATTGGGTGCCGAGTCGGTGTGGGATGTGCAGTTCGGCGAGTCGCCGCGACTGTCCACGGAACTGTTCCTGCCGCTGTCCAATCGTGAACGCTACTTCGTGGCGCCGCATGCCCAGCTTCAGGCCTACAACGTCGCTCAGCTCAGCAACGGCCAGCAGATCGGTGAGTTCCGCGTCCGCAGCTTCGATTATGGTCTCGATACCGGGCGCGAATTCGGCAACTGGGGCGAACTGCGCGCAGGACTGGCACGTACCGAAGGCACGACCCGCGTGCGCATTGGTGACTTCAGCAAGCCGGGCTCTGTGTTCGGCGTGGACGCCGCGTTTCTGCGCTTTGGCTACGATCGCCTCGACAGCGCCAACTTCCCCCATCGCGGTCAGGAGTTGCGCGTCGAATGGCGACTCGAGAGTGATGGTCGCAGTGGTCCGGG
>CAYFPW010000174.1:0-3408 GCA_964345055.1 uncultured Steroidobacteraceae bacterium
TCAAGTGGCTGGGCCGGGTGCCCTACGAACCCACTTGGCGAGAAATGCAGCGCTTCACCGACGCGCGCACCGCTGACACCCCCGATGAGCTCTGGCTGCTGGAACACGACCCGGTCTACACACTGGGCATGAATGGTGATCGCTCGCATGTGCTTTTTGCGGGCGATATTCCGGTCGTCAACATCGATCGCGGCGGGCAGGTGACGTACCACGGTCCCGGGCAGCTGGTGGTCTATCCGCTGATTGATGTGCGTCGTGCCGGGCTCGGGGTGCGTGATCTGGTCAGTGCGCTGGAACAGGCCACCATCGATTACCTCGCCACCGCCGGCATCCTGGCCGAAAGCCGCGCCGATGCGCCCGGGGTCTACGTCAAGGGGGCCAAGCTGGCCAGCGTCGGACTGCGCATCCGCCGGCAGGGCAGCTACCACGGCCTGGCCCTGAATGTGGACATGGACCTCGAGCCGTTCAACCGGATCAACCCCTGCGGCTATGCGGGGCTGCAGATGACTCAGCTGGCCGCGCTCGGCATGCCGGTCAGTCCGCGCTCGGTCGGGGAGGCCTTTGCGCCCTTGCTGCTCCGGCGCATTGGGGCCGCGCTCACAAAACCATCACCACCGACGGGCACTGCTTGAGCTCTTGGAACAGGGCGCTGATCTGCATTTCGCTTTGCGCTTCAATGACATAGGTGATGCTAACGAAGTTACCCTGCCCCGATGGCCGCTCGCTGACCTGACTGAGCGCCGCAGGTCCGGCGAGCCGGGCGAACACGTCATCCAGGGTGTGGCGCAGGTCCGGCGCGGTACGGGCTACCACCTTGATGGGGTATGCGCACGGAAATTGCAGGCGGGGGGGTTCTGTCATGCCTCCAGCATACCCGGAACCGCCCTCCAGACCCGCCCCAATGCATTCTTCTACACTTGACAAATTGTTCTTTGCTATATTCGGCGGTGATTGTCCGCTCCCATCGACCCCTCGCGGGGAAAAAGGGGTTGGCGATCAGGTGACAGGATCTACGGTTCAAGGCTCGTGAGACGCTCTCTCCCTGACTTCGCTGGTGCTCCTGCCGTGTGGAAGTGCTGCGGGAATTAAATTCCAAGGATTACCCCGCCGCGCTTCGAGTTGATTGGAGAGTGTTTATTCATGGCTAAGATTTATGTTGGCAACCTGCCGTTCACTGCCAGCGAAGCGGATGTCCGCGCGCTGTTCTCGCAGCACGGTGCGGTCGAGTCGGTTTCCCTGCCTACCGATCGTGAGACGGGCCGTCCGCGCGGCTTCGGTTTCGTCGAGATGAGCCAGGCCGATGCGGCCAAGGCCATCCAGAGCCTCAACGGCTACAACATGGGCGGTCGTCCGCTGCGTGTGAACGAAGCCCAGGACAAGCCCCGCACGGGTGGCGGCGGCGGTCGCATGGGCGGCGGCGGTGGCTATCGCGGCGGTGGCGGCGGTGGCGCCGGCGGTCCGGGCCGCTGGTAAGCGGTCCGTCAGCCCGATGGGCTGACCGTCTCACTTCGGTGAAAGGAAGGCCCGGCTCGTTCCGGGCCTTCTCTTTTCTGGCCGCTGACGCCTGGTCCTCTCCGAGGAGCGTGCATGTTCTATCGAGGTCGAAGTGCCCGCGAGCGGGCGGCAATCCTGACGGTGGCTTATCTGCTGGTCTGCAGTGTGTTGGCCAGTTTGCATTCCATCAGTGAGCGGATGGGTGAGCTCACCGATGCTCTCGATGCGTTCCGCGCCGAGGTGGCCGCTCAGGCGGCTGAGGAGAGTGACGACGCGTCGGATGATGCGACTGCATCAGACGCCCATATTCGCTATCGGGGTGTGGCGCAGTGAAATCCTGGTTGAATCATGTACTGCTGGGAATTCCGCTGGCTCTGGGGGCGATGCTGACGCTGGTCGGAGTGGTGCTCGTCTTCGACGAAAGCCAATCATTGTGGGTTGGTATGACAGCTGGTTTGATCGGCATGCCGCTGCTATTTGCAACGCTGACGGCTCTGCTGCGCGAGCCATGATGTCACCCGCATCCGGGACCGCGCTGACCTGGCGCGATGTGCTGCGCATGGCCAGTGAAGGCGTGCCGCGCGCTGAACAGCGCGTGGAAAAAACTGAAGAAGAATGGCGTCGGCAGCTGACCGCGGACGAATTCCGCGTCACGCGTCAGGCTGGTACGGAGCGTGCGTTCAGCTCCAGTCTGTGTGCTCTGTTCGAGCCCGGCATCTATGCCTGCCGCTGCTGCGGCACAATCCTGTTCGATGCCAGCCAGAAGTTTGACTCCGGGACGGGCTGGCCCTCCTTCACGCAGCCGGTGCAGCCGAATCGTATCGCCTACCATCGCGATGACAGCCACGGCATGACCCGCATCGAGACGGTGTGCAACAGCTGCGACGCGCATCTCGGGCATGTGTTTCCCGATGGACCGCCACCGGGTGGGCTGCGCTATTGCATCAACGCGCTCGCTTTGCAAAAGATCCCGGCAGGCTGACCGGCCACTCTGCGGACGCGACCGCAGCTGCATTCAGGCCTTACAATGCGGGCCATGATCTACGAACACCGCGTCTATACCTTCCACCCGGGCAAGCTGGCTGAGTTCTGGAAAATCTACCTGCCGGAGCCGCTGGCGCTTCAGCAGCGCATCCTCGGCGATCTGGTCGGCTATTTCACTGTCGAGGCCGGCACCCTGAATCAGGTGGTGCACATCTGGCGCTATGCCAGCTTCGAGGATCGGATGGAGCGCCGGGCCGCGCTGCAAAAAGAGCCGGTGTGGCGGGACTATGTCGCGCGCGCACTGCCCTTGATGGTGAAACAGGAAAGCTCGATTCTGCTGCCCACGGCCTTCTCGCCGTTGAAATAAGGGCCGCGTTACATCGGAGATGGCCATGAGTGAGATCGGATTCATCGGAGTTGGCATCATGGGCATGCCCATGGCGCGCCACCTCGTGGCTGCCGGGCACCGTGTCCATGTCTGGTCGCGTAGCAAGCCGGCGGAGGCGCTCAGCGCTGCGGGGTTCGAGCCCTGCGTTTCGGCGCGCGCTGTCGCTGAGCGGGCTGAAGTCATCATCACCATGGTCTCGGACACGCCCGATGTCGCGCAGGTCCTGTTTGGCCCCGGTGGTATTGCCGAAGGTCTGCGTCCGGGCAGTCTAGTGATCGACATGAGTTCGATCTCGCCCGTGGCCACGCGCGAGTTCGCTGCGCGCATCGAGGCTCAGGGCTGTGATTATCTCGACGCGCCGGTGTCCGGTGGTGACGTGGGTGCGCGGGCGGCGACGCTCACCATCATGGTCGGTGGTCGTCAGGCGGCCTTCGAACGCGCGCGACCCCTGTTCGAGAAGTTGGGCCGCAGCATCACGCTGATTGGCGACGCCGGAGCTGGGCAGACCGCGAAGGTGGCCAACCAGATCATCGTGGCGCTGA
>CAYFPW010000175.1:0-3408 GCA_964345055.1 uncultured Steroidobacteraceae bacterium
GCCACCTGATGCAGACCGATGCGACTGGATTCGCCGAGCATCAGCTGCGAGGCGCCGATGAGCGGACCGAGCAGCAGCGGCCCGATCACCAGCAAGCCCAGATATTCGGCCACGCGTCGGCCGAAACTGCGCGCCTGTGTGACGTGCCAGACGAAGTTCAGGCTGTCCTCGACCTTCTTCAGAGCGCCGAACAGTGTCCACACCAGCAGTGCCAGACCCACCGCACCCACGAGTCCGGCGCGGACGTTCTCCGCAAAGCTCATCACTTGCTCGGTCAGCGGCTCCGCGGCATCGCCCATCGGGCGGAAGAACTCCAGGATCAGCGGTTCCAGTTCGCGGTGCACGCCGAAGAAACGCAGGATCGCAAAACTCAATGCCAGCAGCGGCACGATCGCCAGCAGCGTTGCGTACACCAGCCCCATGGCATGCAAATTGAGCTGACCGCCCAGCAGGTCGCGCAGCAAGGCGTAGGCAAACTGGAGCGATCGATGCAACGGCCCGATCCGCGACGCTTCGCGCGGCACGCCGAACACCCAGCTTTCGATTTGCCGGCGCGGACGGTCCCATCGGCGACTGTACCGAGCCGGTTGCAAGCGCATCACCAAGTCAGATCGTCGGGCACCACATGGTCCCGGTAAGGATCGTCCTCCGCCGGCGTGGCAGGTTTCGCTGAATCACCCGGCGTCACGATGGCTTCCGGATGCAGCTCACGAATGCGCGCTGCAGCTGCGGCTGGCACCAGATCGTAGGTATCGCTGCAATGAACGATCAACACTTCGCCACGCGCGATCTGGGCGCGCAGCTCCGGCGTAACCGTGATGCGGCGGATCCGGCCACCGGCAACGAAGTTGTAGTGGTCATCACCCGTGGCGCGCGGCAGACGGGTCGCGTCGATCATCTGTCGCAGCTGCGCAATGCGTGCCCGACGCTGCGCTTTTTCCTGCTGCTTGCGGTTCAGTTCCTGATCCCGTGCGAATTTCTCTGCCTGAGCGCGCTGCGCAGCAAGCGTGGTGTCCGAAACGGGGGGCGGCTGGTTGCGCTGCGCCTTGGGCGGCCGTGCCGGACGTGTGTTGTCCTTCGGCTGCTTCTTTGGCGCCAGGCCGGCGGCGATCAACTGATCGCGCAGGGAGAGGCTCATCGGGTTCAATCCTCGTGGGTCTAGTCGCAGAAAAGATCAGGGCCGCGCGGCTCCCTGCAGCAGCTTCTCGATTGCCTGATTCAGGCTCTTGGAGTCCGGTGTCACGGTGCTGCCAAAATGGGCGACCACCTTGCCGTCCGGGGCCACCAGATATTTGTTGAAGTTCCATCCCGGCTGCGTGGTCTGGCGTGCCAGTTCGCGGAAGACCGGATTGGCATCGGCGCCGCGCACAGCCGTGGGCGCCAGCATGGTGAACTTCACGCCGTAGTTCATGTAGCAGATCGTGGCGGTCTCCGCCTGATCCTTGGCTTCCTGCAGGAAATCATTGGACGGGAAGCCGATCATCATCAGGCCGCGGTCGCTGTATTTCTCATGCAGTGCTTCCAGGCCCTTGAACTGCGGCGTGAAGCCGCAGTGGCTGGCCGTGTTGACGATGAGCAGCGGTTTGCCGGCCGCGAGCTTGCAGAGATTCACCGACTCCGATGAGTGCAGCTTCTGGAAGTCATGGTCCAGCCATGCGGGACATCCAGCGGCCATCGCGGTTGTGACGCTGCCGAGCGATATGAGGAGTGCCAATGCAAACAGGCGCGCGATGCTGTGACGCAGACTCATGGGTTGACCCTCCACATTGGTCAGGGGGAAAGCATAAGTCTGCGCGCGCATCATGGAAAGCGGCGCCGCGCCGTCGGCTCGCCGATCTAGCTGATCGGCGGGCCGGTCAAGCGGGTCAGCGCTTCGTGATATTTCGCGCTGGTCTGCTCGATGACTTCCGGCGGCAGCCTGGGCCCGGGCTCACGCTTGTTCCAGTCCAGTGTTTCCAGATAGTCCCGCACGTACTGTTTGTCGAACGAGGGCGGGCTGGTGCCCACTTTCCAGGTGTCGGCCGGCCAGAAGCGCGATGAGTCGGGCGTGAGCACTTCGTCGATAAGCGTCAGGTTGCCATTGGCATCGACGCCGAATTCGAATTTGGTGTCGGCAATGATGATGCCGCGCGCCAGCGCATGCGCCGCGGCGTGGCGGTAGATCGCCAGTGCTGCATTCCGCACTTCGCGGGCGCGTGCCGCGCCGACCAGCTTCTCGGCCTCGGCAAACGAGATGTTCTCATCATGCTCACCGATGGCGGCCTTGGTGGCCGGCGTGAAAATCGGTTCCGGCAGCTGTTGTGCCAGTTGCAGGCCGGCGGGCAGGCGGATGCCGCAGACGGCGCCCGTGCGCTGGTAGTCCTTCCAGCCCGAGCCGATCAGATAGCCACGAACCACCGCTTCGATCGGCAGCGCGCGCAGGCGTTTGACCACCGCAGCGCGACCCTGCAGCTGGCGCAGCTCATCGGGATCCTTGATGTAAGCCGTCAGCGGCTTGTCACTGCCATGGTTGGCAATGATGTCGCGCGTCTGGTTGAACCAGAAGTCGGAGATCCGGTGCAGCACCTCGCCCTTGCCCGGAATCGGGTCGGGCAGGATGACGTCGAAGGCACTGAGTCGATCAGTGGTGACGATCAGCAGATGATCATCATCGGCCGCATAAATATCTCGCACCTTGCCGCGATGGAGCAGCGGCAGGGTCCTGAGGGCGGTCTCAAACACGCAGGAAGGCTGGGCGTTCAAAGTCGTACCATAGGGGCGGACCCGTGGGGCGCGCATCTTGGCGCTCTCGCGGCAAGGGGTCAAGGCGCCGCGGGTGTCGACAAGGATCGGGAGAGATGGCGGCTGGAATCGGAAAAATAGTCGGGGGTGCGCTGGGGCTCATGGCTGCCGGGCCTGTCGGGGCGCTGGTGGGTGTGCTCATCGGGCACCAGTACGACACCGCCGGTGATGCCCGCGTGGACGGTGAGCCGCCCGGACCGGGTGATGCCGCACGAGTCCAGGAGCTGTTCGTGCCGTCCACCTTTCGCCTGATGGGGCATGTCGCCAAGGCGGATGGACGTGTGTCGGAGCAGGAGATCGAGGCGGCGCGCGGCGTGATGCGCGCGCTTCGACTGGATGCGGGGCAGGTGCGTCTGGCCATGGACTGCTTCACGCAGGGCAAGCAACCGGACTTTTCCCTCGCGCAGGAGATGAGTCGCCTGCGCGCCGTGCTATCGGCCTATCCGCAGCTGACGCAGTCCTTCATCGAGTTGCAGTTGCAGGCGGCCCTGGCGGGCAACGGTCTGGCGCCGGAGGCGCGCGAACGCGTGCGCCGGGCGGCGCAACACCTCGGCCTCGCCGCCGCCCACTTCCAGCAGCTCGAGAATCTGGTGCGCTGGCGGCAGGGCGCTCACGCCTGGGCTGGGG
>CAYFPW010000176.1:0-3369 GCA_964345055.1 uncultured Steroidobacteraceae bacterium
GACCTCCCAAACCGCTATGATCTTCGCGCCTGACCGTTCAGGCAAGGAGACCATTCCGGCACCATGGATACCGCGCATACCGTCCTACTTGGCGTCATCGAGGGCGTCACAGAATTTCTACCGATTTCCAGCACCGGCCACCTGCTGATCGCCGAGCATTGGCTCGGCGCGCGTTCCGAGTTGTTCAACGTGGGTATCCAGGCCGGCGCCATGCTGGCAGTGATTGGCGTGTTCTGGCGCAGACTCCTGCAGCTGTGCAATCTGCGTGATGCCGCCAGCAGGGACTATCTTCTGAAACTGATCCTAGCCTTCGCGGTGACTATGGCCGGCGGTCTGATGGTCAAAAAGCTCGGCTGGTCGCTACCCGTGCAGCTGATGCCGGTGGCGCTGGCATTGCTGATCGGCGGCATTGCCATTCTCGGCATCGAAGCGATGGTTGCCCGGCGAGCTGAGAATTCGCGTGTGAGCGGATCGGCGGCTTTCTGGGTCGGCGCCTGCCAGATTCTGGCCGCCGTATTTCCCGGTACTTCGCGTTCTGCGGCGACGATCTTCGCTGCCATGCTCGCAGGTACCACACAGCGGGCGGCAGCGACGGAGTTCGCCTTTCTGCTTGGCGTACCAACGATGTTTGCCGCAACCGGCTACGAGTTTCTGAAGATCCCGAAACAGGACTTCGCGGGCGAATCCTGGGGTGATTTTGGCCTGGGCTTCGTGGTTTCAGCCGTGGTGGCCTTCATCGCGGTGAAATGGCTGCTGCGCTATGTACAGAGCCATCGTTTCACGCTGTTCGCGTGGTATCGCATCATTGTCGGGATCGTATTGCTGGTCATCGCGCGCCAGTCCTGAGGACTGACTCGCGACGAGAGCCGTTTCAACTGATCTTAGAACGAATAAACCAGATTCGTCGTCGTCAACGCATCGGTCTTCTTCAGCGCTCCGGGTGGATTGCTGTTACGGCGCAGATCTAAGCCCAGCGCCAGCGCCAGCTTGTGGTTCATTTTAACTTCCAGCCCGAGGAAGTTGGCTACTAGCGTATTCGCCGAACCGCTCTCCACGCGGAAGGTATCGAGCACCTTGGTCGAGGCGTTCAGCTGGTTTTCGTAGCCAAAGCCTGCCGTCGCAATCGCATCACCGCTGCTCTTCTGGGTCAGTGAGTTCTTCAGCCGTCGGTAACCGGCGCCGACCTGCGCTGCCAGCTTCACCTGCTCGGTGTCGATGACCTTGTAGCCGAAACCGGTGGTGGCGTTCGCCTGATAATCAAAGCCGCTGAACTTGTCCCTGTCGTAGTGCAATCCGCCAAAGAGGAAGCTGCGATCCGACAAGTTGTAGTCAGACTGCCAAGCGGCCTGATAGCGGTCAGCCGAAGTACTTCCCGATGTGGTCGCACGCAATACCGACATATCCAGCTGATGCTTCCACAGGTCCACTTCCTGAGACATTTCCAGCTTCAGGTTCAGACTGTCCGTATCGCTGTTGCCACGCGCGAACACCAGCCCCGCCTCGCCCTTCCCCTTCCAGTCCGCGTGCGCACTGCCACACAGAACGATGACCATCGCGGCGGCGAACCACTGCTTGCTACGATTCATTCCGATCCTCCCTATGAAAAACTGTCGGCCGCTCAGCCGCGGCGGCGCCGAGACTGTCCGATGGCCAGAGCGCCATCGCCCAACAGGGCCTGCACGATGAGACCGATGCCCCAAAGCATCGGGAACTCGGCGCCAGCCACGGTGAAATAGAAACCCTTGCGGACCAGCCAGTACTGCGCCGCACCCGCCATCAACGGCAAGGCAAACAAGCTGACCCAGCGGGTGTAGATCCCCGGTATCAGAAGCAGTGCACCGGCGACTTCAGCGGACAACACATAACCAACCACGAGGTTGGAGTAGCCGGCTTCATGCAGTCCGGCAACCCATGGCTCGAAACCTTTGACCGTGAACTTCCAGTACAGATGGATGATGAAAAGCGTTCCCAGCGTGAGCCGAAGAAGCAATGCCGCATAGGGCGCGGTACGTTGATTAATCATGGTTATATTTTCTCTTAAAGAGGTTTGATCTGCAGGCTGCGGAAGCGGATTGTACCCACAGCACCCCACTGCAGTCCGATGTAGCCGGCATCATGCTTGGAATCCTGCGCATCGACAGTCTTCTTGCCATTGAACACCACCACCAGATGCGAACCCTGCGCTGTGATCTCCAGAGTATTCCACTTGCCGCCAGCTTTTGGCATCGGATCGACTTTGGCAACGCCGACGATGGCGCCGGTACCATAGGTTGGATCCGGACGCTGATCGTAGATATTGACCTCATAGCAGGTGTCCGCGGCGATCTTCGTGGCATCGGCGCAGCGGATGAAGATGCCGCTGTTGACGTCATCACTGGCCCAGAATTCGGATTTGATCATGAAGTTCCCGTACGGGCGTGTCGTGACCAGATAGGCGGCGTCCTTCCCGCCGGCACTCGCTTCGATGGCCCCATCACGCGTGGCCCAGTTTGCCTCCGCAACACGGTTAAAATTCTCCAGCCCGGAGCCGCCCTTGATCAGAGACTGCCAGCCGGCGTCCGAGACAACGGACTGTTGGGTGACACAGCCGCCCAGAGCGGTCGAGACGATCAGCGCCAGTGAAAGTTTTTCCAGATATTTCATTTAATTCCTCCTGGTGATCATTTGCTGCGGAACACGAAGTAGGCAGCTCCAAGCAGACAGAGCGCAGCCCAGAGATAGTCCAGCTTGAGCGGTTCCTTCATGTAAAAAAAGGCGAAAGGAACAAAGACACTGAGCGTGATCATTTCCTGCAGGAGCTTCAACTGCCCCACAGTGAGCGCGGTATAGCCGATGCGATTACCCGGCACCTGCAGCATGTACTCAAAGAACGCGATTCCCCAGCTGACGATCACCGCAACGAACCAGGGCCGGTGGCCGAGATTCCGGAGATGCGCGTACCAAGCAAACGTCATGAAGACGTTACTGAGCGCGAGGCAGAGGATCGTCAGTGGAATGGGACGCATTGGCAGAGACCTGATGCCGACCATCGATACTAGGCGCAACCGCGACCGAGCATCCACAGCCGCAGATATTTGCGACGCACATAGCCCGCCTCGGCGACGTGGTAGACAAAGCCACGCCAGCCATCAAGGAAGCCGCGCTTGAGCAGGTACCCCCGGATGAAACGCCACAGCGGATTGAACAGCACCTGTGACAAACGAGCGCGCCGGCCATTGGCGTGCATCTGCTGCGCCATCAATTCGGCATAGCGATCCAGCTTGCTCAACTGCTCGCCGAAGCTGCGATAGGAATAGTGCTCGAGCCAGCCCTGCAGCGAACGCACCGGCCCGTCGATGGTGACGCGCTCATGTATTTCGTAGCCCTGCC
>CAYFPW010000177.1:0-3341 GCA_964345055.1 uncultured Steroidobacteraceae bacterium
AGATGGAGGACGCGCGGAGCATCCTTGCCCAGCCGCCTGGAGGCGGCAATGAAGACCTTCGACGCCACCGCGTCCAGAGATTCTTCCGGGAAGTTGTTGGGCCCCGAGCCGCGTACCGAGAGAATCACCGCGTCTGCGCCCTTGATGATGCTGAGCATCGAATCGAGGTTGCTGGCATCGCCCGCTACGATCGAGAAGTTCGGTTTGGTAGTCGGGACTTTCTCTGGTGTCCGACTGACGCCGATGACCTTGTGCCCGCGGGCCAGTGCCTCATCGACGATGAGTGAACCGATTTTGCCGGTGGCTCCATAGACCACGATGGTGGCGGCATGCGCGGGTGTGAATGTGCCCACTGCGAGTGAGAATGCCGCGCAGTGCAACAGCGCCGGGAGCAGCTTTGCCTTCATCAGTCGTGCCTCCATCGAACCCTTGGAAAGCGCCAATTCAGGCACCGAATAGCGGGGAAGACTAGCTATGGCACCCTGTGCTCAAATGACAATCACGTCATCTGTGGGAGTGGTCCTTGGGAGAGTATTTGCAGGCTGCGCGATGGACTTTCGCTGCAGCCTGATTTCCAGGACGGATGCCGTGACCACCCATAACGAAAAATTGCCGCTCAAGGTGCTGCTCGTCGAGGACGAGCAGAAGATTGCCGAATTTGTCTGCTCGGGCCTGCAGCAGCGTGGTTTCGTGGTGGAACATTGTCAGAACGGACATCGGGGTCTGGAACTGGCTGAGCGCGGCGGGCATGACTTGATCGTTCTGGACATCATGCTGCCGGGGCGTGACGGCTTGTCGATACTCAAGGCGCTGCGATCCCGGCACATCATGACGCCGGTGATATTGCTGACCGCGCGCACTGAGCTGGGTGATCGTCTTGCCGGTCTGGAGCTGGGTGCCGATGACTATCTGGCCAAACCATTCTTCGTCGAGGAGTTGGCGGCGCGTCTGTACGCGCTTCGGCGCCGGGCGCTTGGCACTTCTCACGACACGATGCAGTTCGGCAAGCTGTGCCTGGATCTGGTCAGCCGCGAACTGCGTCACGGGCAGCAGACCGTGGAGCTGACGGCGCGCGAATTCACGTTGCTCGAGTACCTGATGCGCTCGGCTGGTCAGGTCTTCACGCGCAGCCAGATTCTCGAGCATGTGTGGGGTTATGACTTTGATCCGACCACCAACGTGGTCGACGTTTGTATCAAGCGCATCCGCGCCAAGCTGGCCTCTCTGGCGGGTGGGCAGGATCTGTCGGCGCATATCGAGTCCGTGCGCGGCATCGGTTACCGGTTTCAGCCATGAACAGACGGCTGTCCTTTCGTCTCAGGATTTTGTTGGTGGCTTCGCTCGTGGTTGGCGCGGTGCTGGCTATCGTCATCGCGCTGAGCTGGTCCGGCAGCATGCAGCGGCAGGTCGAGCAGCTGGATCAGTGGCTCTGTGTCGAAGCATGGCGCGTCGCCGAGCAGGGCAGACCCGACCCCGGGCTGGAGAGTGACATCCGCGACAAACTGCAGCTGGCGTCGACGGATCAGCTTCTGGTCGCGGCCGACTATGGGCAGCAAGGGACTTGGCGTTCTGCACATTGGCCCGAGTCGCTGCGTATCAGCAGCCTGTCGTGGATCCTCGCACCGCCCCTGCGCAATGCTCGGCGTACCACCGCCTGTGATCTGGCCAGCTTTGAGCTGGCGGACAGTCAGTGGCACGCAGCGCGGGCGGCAGCCGGCGGTGCTAGTGGATTCGTAGCGGCCGACTTGGCAGCCATGCGTGCCGAACTGGCGCAGGTCTTGCGACGCACGCTGCTAATCATGGTGCCGCTGGCCCTCACGCTGACAGCGTTGAGCGGCTGGTTGCTGGCGGCTTTTGCAACCCGCCCGCTCAATCGCCTGCGCGAGGCGATGAAGCAGATGACGCCGCACTCGCTCGATCAGCGCCTGCCGGAACGCGGTGCCGATCAGGAATTCCGCGAGTTGATCAGCGCCTACAACACTATGCTTGAGCGGCTGGAGAGCAGTTTCAATCAGGCCTCGCGTTTCTCAGCCAATGCCGCTCATGAGCTCAAGACGCCGCTGACTATTCTGCAGGGTCGTATCGAACATGCCATGCGTGAGTCCGACCAGCCGCAACAGCAGCAGCTGCTCAGCGGTCTGCTGGAGGAGGTCAGCCACTTGTCGGCCATCACCCGCAAGCTCCTGCTGTTGGCGCAGGCCGATGCTGGCCGGCTGGCACTCAACGTTCGGCAGATCGATTGGTCAGACCTGTTGATGACACTGCTCGCCGATGCTCAGCTGTTGGTTGAGAGGCAGCATCTCACCAGCGAAATCGAGCCCGCGCTGCGCTGCTCGGGAGATGCGTTGCTGCTACGCCAGCTGTGCAACAACCTGATCAGCAATGCGGTGCGCTATTCGACGCCAGACGGCTGGATCAAAGTAAGCGCGCGTGCTATTCCCGGTGGGATCGAGACATTGATCAGTAATGACTGTCTGCCGGTTTCGCCGATTCAGCGGCAGCGTTTTTTTGACCGCTTCTACCGCGGCGACAGTGTTCGGCAGCAGGGGATCGAAGGCAGCGGTCTGGGCTTGAGTCTGGCACGCGAAATAGCGCGTGCGCATGGCGGGGATCTCAGCCTGCTTCCCAGCAGTCCCGAGGTGGTCCAGTTGAGGCTTTGGTTGCCAACGGGCTGACCCCTCTGGCGAAGCTCGCATGTCGTTGGCTGCGGGGGCGTCCGGGGCGTTTTTCTCCGGCCGAACTGCAACTTTGCGGTAATGCGTTATAATTACAAATAAGTCATTCGATCCAAGGCGTTTGGTCGCATACTCCGCACCTAAGAGAATTGGGTTTGGTGCGCGGGATGCGCACCCGGGTCCGGGCAACATCACCTGTTCTAGAGAGTGGTAAATCACATGAAGATCATCAGTTCTGTCATTGGCTCATTGCTGTTGGTCGGCGCAGTGCCGGCCGCCTACGCGCACCATGGTTGGGGCGGTCAGTACGACACCACCAAGGAAGTCGAGCTCTCCGGCGTTATCAAGTCTGTGCAGTGGACCAACCCGCACGTGACCTTCAAGCTGCTGGTTGACGGCGGCAAGCCGACCGAGAAGCTCTGGACGATCGAGAGCAACTCCGTCAGCGCGCTGGTCCGGATGGGCATCGAAAAGAACGTCATCCCTGTTGGCAGCACCGTGAAGGTGTCGGGCTTTGGTCCGGTGTCGGGCGCCAACTTCGGTCTGTTCATGAACCACATGCTGCTGCCTACCGGCAAGGAAGTGGTCTTCCTGCGTGGCGCCGCTCCGCGCTGGTCGGATGAGACCATCGGCAACGATGACCGCCTGCACGGCAAGGTCGTCGAG
>CAYFPW010000178.1:0-3332 GCA_964345055.1 uncultured Steroidobacteraceae bacterium
GCCAGTAGGGATCGAGCACGATGAACAGGGCATCACCCCAGTTCCAGGCATAGTTAGCCTGACGGAGTCCCACGAAGGGGTGCTGTGTCGAGCTGCCGGTGTAGAAGCCATTCGGCTCGGGACCCGGGGCATAACGCTTGCGCGCCAGCGTGTTGTACACAGCGACATTGTTGGGTGTGCCGTTCAGAGCCCGGCCCCACTCGCCCTCGTGATTGCCCACGCCCATGTACAGCGCAGCAGAGTGAGTCAGGATGTCGTAGTAGGGACGGATCAGCTGGAAGCGATCCTCGACGCCTTCCTTGGTGACGGGCCGCAGCTTCTCGACGAATGAGTTGTCACCGACGTCGATCAGGAAATCCGGCTTGTCAGCCAGCATGTTCTTGAGGGTCAGCTTGTAGGCATCTTCGTTCGTGTTCTCGTCCATGTGCGGATCGAACTGCGCCACGAAGGTGAACGTGCTGCCGGGCGGACGGGCCGTATGGAACGTGTGCTCGGCGCGTGCCGTGAAAGACGCCGCACCCGGCTCGCGATACTGCATCCGGTAGAAGTACTGGGTGTTCGGCTTGAGCTTGTCGATCAAGACGGCGATCGGCTCCATGGCCGGCAGGCTGACCGGTGCAGTCTTGTCGGTGTAGACGCCCGACTTGGTGCCGTACTCGTAGTAGGCCTCGACTTTCTTGACGGCGCCGGCATTGATCGTGATTGCCGTATCGGTGGGGCGCGACAGCATTTCCTGCGCAAAGAACAGCGGGTCACTGACCCAGTGCTGGTGAGTGCCCAGCCCGGCGTTCGAGGCTGCCAGAGCGGCGGCGGCCACGGCCACAAGGGCGGCGGGGAGGATCAGGTAACGTGCAATTCTCATCGTACGGACTCCATGTCTGATTCATTACTCACTGCTACCAGCGCAGATCGCTGGCGACAGTGATTTTCAACCCAACATCTCTTCCTAGCGTGGCTTGAGCGTGTAGGAATCGATCACCATGCCATTCTTGCGGCTCGCGTTTTCCTTGGAAGGCAGCCACGTTTCCACGTACTCCACCTTCACGTTGTCCGGCGACACCGTGACACGCGCATAGCCCGTGCCGCCGAGGATCGTGCCCTGAGAATAATTGTAGACCTTGGCACGGTCATTGAGCTCCGTGTTGCCAGCGCTGGGCTGCGGACCGGTCTGGTAGATCACCCCGTCCAGCTCCTGCTTGACGTAGGTGTGGTCATGGCCCTTGAAGTAGATCGTCGTCTTGGTGTCGGCCAACACATTGTGGATGGGCTTTGGCCAGCCCGGGCGCGCCGTGTCCCAGCCCCAGGTGCCATCGTAGTTGTAGCCACCCATCTCCAGGAACTTCACGCCTTCGACGCCGCCGCGCGAACCGCCGCCGGAGGTCTTCTGTCCGCCGATCAGGCTGTGGGCGAACACGAACTTGTACTTGGCCTTGCTGGTCTCCAGTGTCTTCTTCAGCCAGTCGTACTGCTCGCGGCCCAGCGTCATGCCCCAGTCACCCTTGCCCTGCTCTGGCGGCACCGACTTGTTCCAATACGGATCGAGCACGACGAACAGCGCATCGCCCCAGGTCCAGGCGTAGTTGGCCTGACGCAGACCCATGAACGGTTCCGGCTTGCCACTGGACGTGTAGAAGCTGTTGGGTTCGGGGTTCGGGATGTACTTCTTACGATAGATCGTGTCCCACACCGCTAGATTGTTCGGCGTGCCGTCCAAGTGACCGGGGTTCTCGCCCTCGTGGCCGCCGAGCGCCAGAAACATCGAGGTCGAGTGATTCATCAGGTTGTAGTAGGAACGCAGCAGCTGCACGCGATCCTCCACAGCCTCTGCGGTGGGCGGGCGCAGCTTGTCCGTGAAGAAGTTATCGCCGAGCGAGATGTAGAAGTCAGGCTTTTCCTTGGCGATGTTCTGCATCGTCAGCTTGAACGTCTCGTCGCTGGTGTTGTCGTCCAGATGATCATCGAAAGTGACAACGAAGCTGAACGTGCTGCCCGAAGTCCGCTGCGTGTAGAAGGAGTACTCGGGCCGGGCGCTAAAAGTGGTCGCACCGGGCTCGCGGTAACGCATGCGATAGAAGTACTGCGTGTTCGGCTTGAGCTTGTCGATCAGGACATTGACGCCCTCGTTGGCCTTGAACAGCGTGATATCCGTCTTGCCGGTATACGCACCCGTCTTGGTGCCATATTCGTAGTAGACCTCGAGATTCTTTCTCGCCGCGGCGTTGACCGTGATCGCAGTGTCGGTCGGACGTCCGATCATTTCCTGCGCAACGAAGAGCGGATCATTGGTCGCACGGACGTGCGTGCCCAGACCGTTCTGCGCATGCAGTCCGGTGCTGAGAAGCGCGAGAACGATTGCGATACCGTAGTTTCTTGCCTGGTTCATCGTGAGTGCCCTGCTTCCTTCCGCAACGGCGGTTGACATGTCTTCTTGGATGGCTGGGAGCCGACGCCCGACGGACCATACACCGTCAGTCTGGCCGTCACCAGCGCCCGGTCTTCACCCCGGTGGCCTATTGAACGACGCAGCAGGCCAAATGCCTCTCATGAAATGCGAAGTTTTGTTCACCAACCGAAACGATGGAAGCCTTCGCGGCCGTACCCCAGCCCTCCCCGTATGGACGATCCGGCGGTTCGTATATGCTCCGGTCCCGGAGAGGCGGTTGGCGCGCTCCGCTTTTGAATGAAAAATACTTACCCGGGGGCACACCATGAGCGATTCCAAAAAGCCGGTCACCACACGTCGCGACGCTGTAAAGCTCGGACTGTTCTCCGGCCTGACGGCCCTGACCGCAGGGGGCCTGCGTAACGCTTTTGCGGCGGACACTGTCTCTCCGCTGCTGACTCGGGCGATTCCGTCCACCGGCGAGAAACTGCCCTGCGTCGGCATCGGCACGAACTCTTTCGCGCTGGCCGATGTGCCAAACCTGCAGGTGGTGCTCAAGCGCATGTACGAGCTGGGCGGCACCTTCATCGATTCCGCGGCGTCTTATAAAGAGAGCGAGATTGCCACCGGTGCGGCACTCGACGCGATGAAGATGCGCGACAAATTCTTCATCAGTACCAAGATCAGCAGCGGCGCGAAGATCATGGGCGATCTGGGCGGCGAGAAGAGCTTCGAGCGCTCGCTTGAGCGCTTGAAGACGAATCGACTGGATCTGCTGCTCGTGCACAATATGCTGGGCACTGAAGAGCTGATGCCCAGGCTGATCGACTGGAAGAAGGCCGGCAAGATCCGCTATCTGGGCGTATGCACCTCGCAGGACAGCGACCATCCGCAGATGGTCGAGTGCATGAAGAAATATCCGATCGATTTCGTCGAGGTGAATTACTCC
>CAYFPW010000179.1:0-3322 GCA_964345055.1 uncultured Steroidobacteraceae bacterium
CTTCGAGTCGATCCACAACCACTCGGCCTATGCACTGATCGAGCGCGACAAGCTGAAGGATTAGGTACCGGCCTGACATCGGCGGTGGCGGCTCAGTTTGTCCGGCTGCCGCTCTGCAGCCGGCACATAGCTGGCCTCACCGAAGCATTCGCCGGTCCCCAGCGCCCCGACGGGCTGGCCATGGCGCAGCACGCTGCATTCGCCAGCCACCATCACATAAAAGCGCTCATCCATCTCGCCCTCTTTGACGATCTCCTCGCCATCGACGTACTCGTGCCATTGACGGGCGCGGAACAACTCGCGGATCTCGGCGCGCGAGAAGTCGCGAAAGAATTTAAGGCGCCGCAACACGCCGAACTGCTCCTGCTGCAGTCACCCAGCGTTGTCCTGACTCACCCGCTGATACGCACGGGTCAATGCCGCAGCCACCACGGCTGCCAGCCCTTCCGGGACATCGCCGCGCAGAGACCGGATAGGGGTCGGGGTTGAATAGATGATCTGATGCATGAGTTTGCCCGGGGTTCGGCCCTTGAAGGGACGGATCCAGGTAAGCAGCTCGTGAAGTGTTGCCCCAGCGAGTAGATGTCCGATCGGTCAGTGAATTCGAAGCTTTGCACCTGCTCAGCCGATATGTAGCTGGGCTATCCGGCGATACCGTCGATCCGGGAACTATCGGAACCAGGCACCAGCGCGATACCAAAGTCGATGATGCGCATATCGCTGTCCTGGGTCAGCATGATGTGTTTTGCCGATACGCTCCGGCACGGCAAGGACAGTCTGGTTTTCGGGTGAATTCGGAACGGCCATGGGGACACCGATGTGAATCAGGCCGTCAGCATAGGGTCCGTGAGACCCACAGGCTGTGATGCGAATCCAGGGTTGACGACTCGATCCGTGCTATCGGTAAGGCAGCAATCAGCCGGGCAACAAGAAGTGATCGAAGCCGCCGGCCCCTGGTTGGCGCGTGACACCGGCCTGCTGCAGCCGCAGCGCTCCCGAAGCGTCACAGGCACCGATCACCGTGAATGCCGTACTCGTTTCCAGCGCCGCAGCCCGCAACGCCGGGAGACGGGCTGGAGGCAGAGTAAAGAGCAGTTCGTAATCCTCTCCGCCCTGCAGTGCGAACTCGAGTGCGCGCTCGCCGGCCACTTCTCGCAGCGCGGCTGACATCGGCAGATCTTCCGCCACCACATTGGCGCCGCAACCGCTGCCCCGGACCAGCCGACTCAGATCGCGCCACAACCCATCGGAGACATCGATACAGGCGCTGGCCAGACCACGCAGCTGGCGCCCGAGCGACACGCGCGCCTGAGGATAGTTGAATCGCTGGCGCAGTCGGCCAAGGGCTGCCTCAGCACTCGTCACACTCGACGGAGCAAGCTCGCGGCCAGCAGCAGCATCACCCACAGTCCCACTGACGCAGATCAGATCACCGCTGTGTGCGCCTGTGCGTGTCAGCGCCTCGCCTACGGGTGCCTGACCGCACAGCTGCACGCCGATATTGAGCGGCCCGCGCGCCAGATTGCCGCCGACCAACGCTACTGCATGAGCATGAAGCTGGGCACCGAAACCCGTGCAGAACGCCTCCAGCCAGGCGTGGTCGACGGTCGGCATTGTCAGCGATAGCAGCGCCCAACAGGGATCGGCCCCCATTGCTGCAATATCGCTGAGATTCACCGCCATCGCGCGGTGTCCGAGCGAGTGCGCATCGGCTCCCGGCAGGAAGTGACTCCCCTCGACCAGCGTGTCCGTAGTCATCACCAGCTCGCAGCCGTTCTGCGGGCGCAGGAGCGCGGCATCATCACCAATACCGAGACCAACATCGGCACGCACCGGACCCAGACGGGCGAAGTAACGCTCGATCAGACGCGTTTCGTCGGCGTCCGCGACCACACCGTAGGCACCGGCGGGCCGCGACGCCTCAGCGCTCATGCAAGCGCCACTCGCGGGCGGCACGATCGAGCACGGCATTAACGAATTTGTGAGCGTCCGTGGCACCGAAACGCTTGGTCAGGCCCACCGCCTCGTTGATCACGACGCGAAAAGGCACCTCGGGTTGATGCCGCAATTCATGGGCAGCAATCCAGAGCACCGCATGTTCGATAACATCCAGCTGAGCGGCCTTGACGTTCAGGAACGGAGCCAGCGACTCATCCAACTGCACATGGGTGCCACACACGCCCTCGATCAGGGCGCGGAAGTAATCCCCATCGGCCCGCGGCATGTCCGCATCGGTGGCGAACTCGGTGATCAGGTCCTGCCACGGTCGCTCGTTGAGCTGCCAGCTGTACAGGGCCTGCAGGGCAAGCTTGCGCGCCAGCGCACGCGCTGCGGAACTACGTTGGATACCGGCCATCGCGGGGTCAGATTCGCTGCAGCAAGCGCGCCATCTGCACAGCCGTATCCACGGCCTCCGCGCCTTTGTTCATCTGATCAGGCGAGGCGCGCTCCTGCGCCTGGGCCTCGGTCTCGGTAGTCAGCACCCCGAAGCTCACGGGCAATCCGGTATCGAGCATCACCTGCTGCAGCCCACGAGCGCATTCCCCGGCAACAAAATCAAAATGGGCGGTATCACCGCGGATCACACAGCCGAGCGCCACGATCGCATCGGCCGCTTTGGCATGGGCGAACTGTCGTGCCGCCAGTGGCAGCTCGAAGGCCCCGGGCACCCGCTCGACGCGCAGCTGGCCGGGATCGCCGCCCAGTTGCACCCAGCGCTCCCGCGCACCATCGAGCATCTGACCGACAATCGATTCGTTGTAACGGGCCGCGAGCACGACAAGCCTTAGCCCGCGCGCCTCCTCGGAGTGATGATGTCTGCCGCTCTGAACCATGGGTGCAGTATACCGACCGGCGCTGCCTCAGTCGGCTCCATCGATGTATTCCACGATCTCCAGGCCAAAGGCTGCGAGACCGTGCAGCTGGCGCGGCGCCGACAGCACACGCATGCGCTGCACACCGAGATCCTGCAGGATTTGCGCTCCGACACCAAACGTGCGCAGCACCGCACCCGACTGATTTTTGCCGGAATCATGCGTCGCACGGCGTCCCGGCGTGCGGATCGCGTCCGCCAGCTCGCGTGGGGTCTCGTTATGTCGCAAGATCACCACCACACCGCTGGGCGCCTGCGCCACGCGGGCCATCGCCTCACGCAATGTCCAGGAGCGCCCGCTGACACCGCCGCGGACACCGACCAGATCACGCAGCGTGTCGGTCAGATGTACGCGCACCATGACGGGCTCAGTGGCATCAATCTTGCCGCGCACAAGCGCCAGATGCACATCGCGATTGACGTGATCCTCGTAGCAGCACAGCTCGAAGC
>CAYFPW010000180.1:0-3316 GCA_964345055.1 uncultured Steroidobacteraceae bacterium
ACCAGCTTGGCGCCAACGGAGACCTCGCCCTTCAATGCATGCGAGCGGCGCACATTGCCCAGCCCACCAGCGATCATGATCGGCTTGTGGTAGCCGCGCGCAATGTCGCCATCAATAGTTTCGAAGGTGCGGAAATATCCGCTGATCCCCGGTCGTCCAAACTCGTTGTTGAATGCGGCGGCGCCAATCGGACCCTCAAGCATGATCTCCAGCGCCGAGGCGATACGTCCCGGCCGCCCGATGGACTGCTCCCACGGCTGCACGAAGCTCGGGATTTGCAGATTCGAGACCGTGAAGCCCACCAGCCCGGCCTTGGGCTTCGCGCCCACTCCTACGGCACCTTCGTCGCGGATCTCTCCGCCGGAGCCTGTCGCGGCACCCGCGAATGGCGCGATAGCCGTTGGATGATTGTGTGTTTCGACCTTGATGAGCAGATCAATGGGCTCGCGATGCGCACCGTAGATACGTGAGTCGGGATCCGGAAAGTAGCGGGCGCCGACAGACCCGGCGAGCACTGCGCCGTTGTCCTTGTAGGCCGACAATGTGCCCTCCGGCGCATTGCGATGCGTGTTACGGATCATGCCGAACAGCGACGTCGGCTGAGGAGCACCGTCGATGATGAAGTCCGCGTTGAAGATCTTGTGCCGGCAGTGCTCGGAGTTCGCCTGCGCAAACATCATGAGCTCCACATCGGTCGGGTCACGACGCAATGCGCTGAAGGCCGAGAACAGGTAGTCGATTTCATCATCGGCCAGTGCCAGCCCGAGATCACGGTTGGCCGCCTGCAATGCAGCCTTGCCGCCAGCGAGCGATACGGTCTGCAAGGGCCGTGGCGCGGGCTGGGCAAACAGTGCTGCAGCCTCGTCGAGCGAACGCAGTACGCATTCGGTCATCCGGTCATGCAGGAGCGGCGCGATCAGTTCGACGCATGCGTGCTGCTGACTGGAATCACGCACCTGTGTGCCCAGCACGAATTCGATGCCGCGCTCGACGCGTTGAAGATCAGCCAGCCCACAGACATGGGCGATATCAGTGGCCTTGCTGGACCACGGCGAGATGGTGCCGAGCCGCGGAAAGACGAACAACGACAGCGGAGCACCCGGTGCCGAGCCGTGGACTGCCGCCGCCGGATTTCCAATCTTCGCCTCAAGCAGCTGGCCGAGCCGCTCCTGAGCCGCCTGGTTCAGCGACGCGCGCTCGTGCACCAAATAAACATGGCGAGCCTCGAGACCCCGCACTTCCGGAACCTGCCGCTGGATTCGCTCAAGCACTCGTGCCTGACGGAACGCCGAGAGTGCCGGCCCACCAGTGAAAATAAGCATGGTCTATTTCTTTGGACCGCTATCGCCGCCGGGAGCAGCGAACAGCGGTGCCGGGAACGGAGTGACGTTACTGCCTTCAAGCGTCGTGATCTTGCTGGTCCCCTGCTTGCGAACCTCATCAATCCGTAGCACCGACTGCAGCGGCAGATAACTGCGCTTCACACCAGCGAACTCGGCCTTGATTCGCTCCTCGGACGGGTCGAGCACCACGGTGGAACGCTCTCCAAACACCAGTTCGTCGACTTCGACGAAGCCGAACAGCGATCCATGACTGACGTTACGCGCGTAGACCTCGTAAACCTTACCCTGATTCACGAACAAAATTTTGTAGATGTGACTGGATGCCATGAGTCCAAGCCTGCAGCCAGAATTGGCCGGCGAATAGTCCCTATTATAGCCGGACTCCAGCGGTCCGATCGCCCTTTGCCAGCACTTCGCAGGGTAGTTGATTTTGTGACCCGATCCAGCCGATCCTTGCTTGAGCATCGAATTGACGTCGGACACCTTTTTCCAGCCGGATTCCGGAGGACTGATCTTGAACATCTTCAGAAATTTCGGGCTCGTGACGGTTGCTGCCATGTTGCTGACTCTGCTGGGAAGCTACGCAGCAGCCCAGACCCCGCCTGCGCCGGCCGCAACGCCGATTCCTGCACCCGTGATGCCGCCATCACTGCCGGCCAATCATGTCGCGGACATCATGATCTCGAAGGATGCGGCTGTATTCGGCATCCAGTGGAAGGCGCTGGATGCGAAGATCGTCGAGGTCCCCGCCATCACCACCGCACAGCCGGATTACAAGACCACCTACGACATCGCACCACATGCCGGCGAGGCAGGCTTTGATGACTCATCTTGGCCGCTTATCAAGGCCGAGGATCTGGCTACGCGTCGCAGCGGCGGCCACGTCGGGTTTGTCTGGTATCGCACTGGCATCACCCTGCCGGCGATGATCGGCGATCTGAACACCACCGGACTAAAAGTGGTTCTTCACGTGCTGGTGGACGATTACGCTGAGGTCTGGGTGAACGGCCAAATGCCGCGTCGCGCGGGCTATCCGAGCCCGGCCACGATTCAGGGCTTCAACATGCCGAACCGAGTCATGCTGACCGAATCCGCAAAGCCCGGTGAGCGCTTCCAGATAGCAATCTTCGGCATCAACGGCCCCATCTCGGTGGCGCCCAACAACGCCGTCTGGTTCCGCGAAGCCAAGCTCGAATTTTACAAATAATAGAGCCTGGCAGCGCCGCCCTCACCTTGATTGGCACCCCACCGTGGGGTAGCCTTCGGACGCCACATGTCGCGTTAAGAACATCCAGAAAAATTCCTGTGGCGGGGGGTGCTGCATGGATGCCACTTCGACTCCGGTGACCGACCGGTCGAGCATCGCAACCGATGACCCTACCCTACCGATGCCGGCTACAGTCGCGCTCGGATTGGGTGCTGCGCTCGCCCTCGAAGCCTGCGGCGGTGGCAGCGATGGCAGCGGCGTCCTCCCTCCGGCCTCGAGCTCTGCTTCCAGCTCCTCATCAAGCACAGGTTTAAGCAAGCCGCAATCGGCGCGCTTTCTGGCTCAATCGGCTATTGGCTACAGCGAAGCCGACATCAACTCGGTCACGCAGCTCGGCATTAACACCTGGCTGAACGTGCAATTGGCCATGCCTCGCCCGCAGAAGTTCTGGGACTTCCTGATCGCCAACGGTCACGACGCGGCTGCGAATATCAACACCAATAATGGCTTCGAGGCGATGATCTGGTCGCAGCTGATGGGAAGCGCCGACATCCTCCGCCAACGCGTCGGGCTGGCACTGCTGAACCAGTGGGTGGTGAGCATCGACGGCTTTGCCAGCAGTTGGCGAGCATTCGTCATGGCCGCCTATCTGGACATCCTTTGGGATAACGCCCTGGGCAACTACCGCGACATCATGGAGGGCGTTTCCACCAGCGTTGCGATGGGCTACTACCTGACCTTCCTGGGCAATGTGAAGGCCAATCCC
>CAYFPW010000181.1:0-3313 GCA_964345055.1 uncultured Steroidobacteraceae bacterium
CGATCAGGATTTCCGAGCCGATCTCGCGCAGCTGACGAAGTGTGCCCACCAGTTGCGGCACATTCTGCAGTAGCGCACCCTCCGTGATCTCGAATCGCAGCCACCGTGGATCGATGCCGACCTGGGTTGTCAATCGCTTCACCAGTTCGACGAAATTCCGGTTGACCAATTGTTGCGGCGCCACGTTGACGGCGACTGGTACGCAGGCCACGCCCATGTCCAGCCAGATGCGCATCTGCTGCAGCACATTCTCCAGTGCAAACTGGCCGATCTGGGTGATCAGACCGGTGCGCTCGACGACTGGTACGAAGCGTGACGGGGGAATCTGACCGAGTTCAGGATGCTGCCAACGCAATAGCGCCTCGACGGAGGCCAGGCGGTTATTGCGCAGATTCACCACAGGCTGGAACTCGATGTAGAACTGCTTGTTGCCCAGCGCATGCCGCAGCGCCTGCTCAAGCGTGAGGTCTTCGTTCACGCGCACGTTCATGTGCGCGTCGAAGTAGCGGTGACAACCGCGTCCGGCTTCTTTGGCCTGATACAGCGCTATGTCTGCGTGCTTCAGCAGCGGCTCGAGTTCGACGCCGTCGCGCGGATAGACCGCCAAGCCCATGCTGGCTGTGATCGACAGTGGCGAGTCATCGATGATGATCGGCGCGCTGACTGCGGCCTGTACGCGCTGGGCCAGCAGGTCGATGCTGGTCGGCTTGGGCACCAGGGTCGCGATAATGACAAATTCGTCGCCGCCCATGCGGATGACGGCATCCTCGCTGCTCACGGTGCTACGTAGCCGCTGTGCGACGATCTGCAGCAGCCGGTCGCCATGACCATGTCCCAGCGAATCATTGATGTTCTTGAAGTGATCGAGGTCGACATAGATGAGCGCAATGCCGCTCTGCGATTCTTGCACTTCACGGGTCACCTGCGGGAATCTGGAATGCAAAAACAGTCTGTTGGGCAGGCCGGTGAGCGGATCATGCTGCGCCATGTGCAGGAGCTTGCGCTGGTTGGCTCTGACCTGTTCCTCGGCAGCGCGACGGTGGCTGACATCATGGGCAACCAGGCACAGCAGTTGCCGGTGATTATCCTGAAACTCCGTCACCGACACCTCGGTGTCCTGCTCGCTGCCGTCGCGCCGTCGCAGGTGTGAGAAGTGGATGCGGCGTTTGGTGGAGTCCTCCCGTAGTTTTTCGCCGACCAGATCCGGGAAGACATCCGGCAAGGGTCGACCACAGATGTCGCTTTCCGAGTAGCCCGTGGTCGTCAATGCCGCCTGATTCGTCTCGACAACCAGAAGTGACTGCCGATCCACCAGCAGGATGACTTCCGTGAGCTGGTTGGCCAGTTTGTGATAGCGGGTCTCGGCGATGACGCGTGCTTTGCGTGAGCGCCGCAGTCGCGTCAGCAGCCAGCCCAGAAGCAGGGCGGAGACCAGCAGTGTTGCGAGCAGCCTGCCATCCGGCGAGCCGACGAGTGCCAGACTGGCAAAATGGCCGTTGGCTGGTCGTTCAGCAGGCCAGCCGGCGCTCCGCACACAATGGGGTCGAATCTTGGACAAAGTGGGGCTGTCGAGACAGTGGGGGCAGTGATTGGAGCCGCTGTTGCGGTTCATTTAAAGCGGCGTGCGGATGGAGTGTGAGCCTCGTCACAGCGCGTGTATCATCCGCTGCCTCGCCTGGTCGCCGACGCGTCTTTTGAGCACGTCTGGCGCAGGCCTGGGCAGAGAGTCGAGAAACAGTGAAACACGACCCGCAATTTCCCGAGCGCCATCAGCCGCTGCGCGAAGACATCCGCACCCTGGGTGAGATGCTTGGTGACGTGCTGCGTGAGCAGGGCGGCGACAGTCTTTTTGAACTGGTCGAGCAGGATCGGCAGGCCGCCATACGCCGCCGTGCCGGCACCGACGCGGATGACCAGCTCGTGGCCCGCGTGCGCGGCCGGCCACCAGCGCAGGCCCGTGATCTGGTGCGCGCCTTTTCAGCCTGGTTCCAGTTGGTGAATGTCGCCGAGAGCGTGCATCGCATCCGGCGTCGCCGCGCCTATTTCCGCGAAGAGAGTGAGCGACCCCAGCCCGGTGGGGTCGCTGATGCCTTTGGTGATCTGCAGGCCCAGGGCCTGACGCTGGCTGAGGTGCTGAAACTGCTGGGCCAGATCACCATCGAGCCGGTGCTGATTGCCCATCCGCTGGAGTCGACGCGTCGCACACTGCTACGACGGCAGCAGCGCATCGCCGATCTGCTGCTGCAGCGGAGTAATCCGGTGCTCGCACCCTTCGAGCAGCGCGCGCTTCTGTCGCGCGTCCGATTTGAGGTGACGGCCGATTGGCAGACCGCCGAGCACCCGCGCGAGCGTTTGCAGGTGGCGGATGAGCGCGAGCATGGCGTGTTCTATCTCGCCGAGGTTTTCTATCGCATCGTGCCGGGCTTCTATCAGGAGATTGCCGCGACTTTGAGTCGGCTCTACGGCGTCCCCGAACACGAAATCGAGGTGCCGCAGATCCTGCGCTTCGGAACCTGGGTCGGTGGCGACATGGAAGCCCATACCGACGTTCATGCGAAGAGTATCCGCGAGACGCTGACGCGGCATCAGCGTGTGATCGTCAGCAATTACTACGCAGAGTGCCAGAAACTGGGTCAGCTGCTGTCGCAAAGCGCTTCGCGGGCGGGTGTGTCGCGTGAGTTGCTGCGCCGAATCGAGGAGTACCGGCTGCTGCTGCCCGGCTCGCGCAACCTGACGCCGGCGCGCCACGACCAGATGCCTTACCGCGAGCTGTTCAGTCAGATCGCCGAGCGTTTGCATCGAACCTTCGACGCACAGCCGCAACGCTACGAGAGTGCGCAGCAGCTGCGCCATGATCTGGAGCTGGTCGCTACCAGTCTCCGCCAGCATGCGGGTCTGCATGCAGGCTATTTGCCGGTGCGACGGTTGTTACGCCGTGTCGAGACCTTTGGCTTTCATCTCGCCACGCTCGATCTTAAGCAGCACACCAGCGTTCATCATGCAGTGCTGGCACAGGGGCTGGACGATCCTGCCTGGACGACGCGCGCGCCGCGCGACCGCTACCGCCGGCTGCTCGACGTACTCGAGCGCGACGTCGGTCCGACCGGCGTCTTCGATGCCGTTGGACGGCGCACGCTGGCCGTGTTCGATGCCATGGTTCAGTGCCGTCACCGCTATGGTGCCGATGCGGTGGGTCTCTATATCGTCAGCGGTGCGGCCAGTGCCGATGATGTGCTCGCGCCGCTGGTGCTGGCGCGTTGGGCCGAGGCCTGTGATCGCAAGACCCGCGAAGTGGCCATGGACGTCGCGCCGC
>CAYFPW010000182.1:0-3278 GCA_964345055.1 uncultured Steroidobacteraceae bacterium
TCGGAGACGAAATCGCTGCAGCCGAAGACCAGATCAGCCCCTGGAGCGGCATTCCGCAACTCCAGGAGCCGTGTCATGACTGGCAATTCAGAGACTGGATTGGTCTCGCGCCTCAGAGATGCGCCTCCAGCATCCACAGGTATTTGTCCGCATCACGCGAAATACCCGTGAACAGATCAGCCGTATCCGCATCCCCGGCCTTATCGGCGAGATCGATGGCTTTACGAATATTCTTGCCGAAAGAAGCGAAGGCGCCCGCCAGTGCCTCCAGATGCGCACGGGATTCACTGACACCCTCCGGGTATGCAGCAAGCGTGGTGTTGTGCGCCACGGTCTGCACGGTGCCGCTCGCAATGCCGCCCAAGGCCACAGCGCGCTCAGCGAGCTCGTCGGCCGCCTCGCCTGCCGCAGCGTGCAGCTTGTCGAACAGCTCATGAAGTGCGATGAAATTCGCGCCGCGGACATTCCAGTGGGCCTGTTTGGCCTGTGCGGCCAGATCCAGCGCATCGGCCAAGCGTGCGTTGAGCAACTGAACCATTGCGGCACGGATGCGCAGGGCCATGTCGTTCCGGGTCTTGTGCATGCCGATCTCCTTCTCTCAACTCCTGCACGACATTCTGCCCATGGCCAGCCCTAGATGCCAATCAATCTACATGACAATTTCAATAGATAAAAACTATGACTATCCGGCCAGCAGCACCGTCTCCGCGTGCTCCAGCGCCTCTGGCGTGCCGTAGATCACCACCACGTCCCCTTCGCGCAGCACCAGCGTGTCGTCAGGCTGCCGACCGGTGATGCCCTGCCGCCGGATGGCAGTGAATGTGACTTCGACCCCACGATTCCGGACCTCGCCCAGAGTCCGACCCGTACTCCACGCGGATGGCGGCAGCACCACGGTGCGCAGCTCCTCACGGAAGGCATGGTCTTCGTCAATAGCCCCCACACCCGTATGCCTAAAAATACTGCGCAGCGTGGCATAGCGACCATTACGGATATCCGCGATGGTCCGCACGACCCGCGACACCGGCACGTTCAACAGCATCAGCACCTGCGACACCAGCATCAGGCTGGCCTCGAAGGTCTCTGGGACCACCTCGGTAGCACCCGCCTGCCGCAGTTCCGTCAGACCCACATCGTCCTGCGTGCGCACCAGAACAGGCACATCGGCACGCAGCCGGCGGACGGCACGCACGATACCCACCGACACTAATGGATTGGCGAAGGTAACGATCACCGCGCTGGCATTCTGAAGGCCGACGTTATGCAGCAACTCCTCATCACTGCAGTCACCGAATACCACGGGCTCACCGGCTGCACGTGCCACACGGATACGCGCCGGGTCCAGATCGACGGCAATGAACTCGAAGCCCTGGGACTCGAGCACGCGGGCAATGTTCTGGCCGACACGGCCAAATCCACACAGGATCACGTGTTCGCGTGCAGCCAGTTCGCTGGTGAACCGTGCGTCACTGTTCAACAGCGCAGCCGGTGGACCGCGCTCGCCGAGCAGGAGGCGCGCAATACGCCGGTTGTAGCGGATCAGCAGCGGGCTGACGATCATGCTCAGCACCACCGCGACAAGCAAAGGCTGAGCAATGTCGCCGGGCAAAACGGCGCCGCGCCCGAGCAGCAAAGTCAGCAATGCCACACCGAATTCGCCGCTGCCAGCGAGAACGATGCCGGTACGCACCGCACGGAAATTATTGGGCACGAACAGCCGCGTGATCAGGGCCGAGACCATCATTTTCCCGGCCAGCAGGATCAGCAGCACCGCTGAGACCAGCCAGAAGCGTCCCAGCATCAGCTTGAAGTCCAGCAGCATGCCAACAGAGATGAAGAACAGGCCGAGCAGCAGCTCGCGGAACGGGCGTACCGTAGAGTTGATCTGATGCCGGTACTCGGTCTCCGCCAGCATCATGCCTGACAGGAACGCGCCCAGCGCCATCGACAGACCCACCTGCTGCGTGATCCAAGCCGACGACAGCACCACCAGCAGCACGGTCAGCGTGAACAGCTCTCGCAGCCGGCTATGCGCGATCTGGTAGAACAACGGCCGGAGCAGCCAGCGACCGACCGCCAACACGATCACCAGCGCAAGGACACCCGAGAGCAACAGCTCGACTACTTCGGTGGTGCCACGTTGTTCCTGCCCCGAGGTCAGCGCTGTAGCCGCTGCCAACAGCGGCACGAATGCCAGATCCTGGAACAGCAGCACCGCAAACGACAGTCGGCCGTGCGTGCGATTGAGCTCGGACTGTTCCGTCAGCTGGTGCAGCACGATGGCGGTGGAGCTCATTGCCAAGGCACCACCGGCGACCACGGCCGGCAGCCAGGCAGCGCCTGCCTGATGCAGCAGCAAGCCACCGAACGCCGCGGTGGCGACCACCTGCAATGCCCCGAGACCAAACACCTCGCGGCGCATCGCGACCAACCGAGCCCAGCGAAAATCCAGACCCAGCGTGAAGAGCAGGAATACCACGCCAATATCCGCCAGCGCATGGGTCGCTGCGGTGTCAGGCAGCAAGCCCAGCGCCAGAGGCCCGCAAACCATGCCGACCGTGAGATAGCCGAGGATCGGCGGCAGCTCCACACGCCGCGCCAGCGATACCACCAGCACCGAGGCGATCAGCAGTATCAGGACTTGTGCCAGCGGCTCTGCGCTCATGCCGCGCTACCGACAAGGTGCTCGCGGGTCAGGCAATCCATCGTGCGATGGTGAATGCCGCGGCAGCCGCCAGTCCGCCGATGAAGCAAGTCTGCAAAGCGCTGCGCAGTACCGGCGTGCCAGTGAAGCGCCCCTTGATGCCGCCAAATACAGCCAGTGCGAGCAGAGTGACAATGCTGGAAATCTCGAGCGCGCCGCGGGCATCGTCGATCAGCAGGTAGGCGCTGAGCGGGATGATGCCGCCAACGATGTAGGCGCCTGCAATGGTCAGCGCGCTCTGCCATGCGCGATGTTGGCGCGGCGCCTCGAGACCGAGTTCGAAGCGCATCATGAATGCTACCCAGTCCTTGGGCCGCCGCCTGAGCGAAGCCACTACGGGTTCACACTCCTCCCTACTGATGCCATAGGCCTCGAAGATTTCACGCACTTCGTTGGCCTCGGCCTCGGGGATACTGACGATCTCCTCTTCCTCACGGGCCAACTCGCTGCCGTAGTGCTCGGCATCGCTGCGCGCGGCCAGATAGCCACCGAGACCCATGGCGATGGCACCGGCGGCAATTTCAGCAAAGCCGGCAGTGACGATCAGCCGATTCTCTGAGATGGCGCCCGTCAG
>CAYFPW010000183.1:0-3256 GCA_964345055.1 uncultured Steroidobacteraceae bacterium
CCGCGGTGCGCGGACCCACCGCCGCACGCAGCTCGTCGATGTTCACGTCACCATCAGCATTGACGCTGATCTCGCGCACCACGCAGCCACACATGGTGGCGGTGGCCGGATTGGTGCCGTGCGCCGCCTGGGGCACGATGATTTCGTTGCGATCCACATCGCCGCGCGCCAGATGGTAGGCGCGGATCATCGCCACACCGGCGAATTCGCCGTGCGCACCGGCCATGGGCGAGAGTGACACAGCTTGCATGCCCGTCACTTCCTGCAACATCTCCTGCAGCTCATGCATGCAGCGCAGGAAGCCCTGACTGTGTGTTTCGCTGGCCAGCGGATGACGACCAATAAACTCCGGCAGGAGTGCCGCGCTGTTACAGGCCTTCGGGTTGTACTTCATCGTGCACGAACCCAGCGGATAGAAGTGCGTGTCGATGGAGAAATTCAGCTGCGAGAGGCGCGTGTAGTGACGCACCACGTCCAGCTCACTGGCCGCCGGTAACGCCGGCGGCGTCGCACGGCGCAATGCCGCAGGCAGCGCCGGGGCTGCCGCGTCGGCCACCCACTGCGCAGTCGCACCGCGACCGGCGCGTGAATAATCGAATATCAGCGGTTCACGAATTGATGTGCTCATGCGGTCCTCGCAGTCTGCAGGATGTCCCGCAGCGTGCTGGCGTAATGTGCGATGTCGTCGGTGGAGCGCGTCTCGGTCGCGCAGACCAGCAGCGCCGACCCCAGCTCCGGATAGTGCTTGCCCAGATCAAAGCCGCCCTCGATGCCGCGCTCGGCCAGCGCCTTCAGCACCGGCGCCACCGGACGATCCAGCAGCAGCACGGCCTCATGGAAACGTGCGCCGCTGAAAGCTGCACGCACACCAGGCAGCGCCGTCAGCGCCTTGACCAGTTCGTCGCTGCGGGCCATGCAGGCACGGGCGACGCGCGCCAGTCCCTCGCTGCCCATCAGCGCGGTGTAAAGCGTGCCGGCCACCATCAGCAGTCCCTGGTTGGTGCAGATGTTCGACGTGGCCTTGCCGCGCCGGATGTGCTGCTCGCGTGCCTGCAGCGTGAGTGTGAAGCCGGGTCGCCCTTCCAGATCCACCGTGCGTCCGACGATACGGCCCGGCATCTGGCGCACGTATTCCATGCGCGTGGTCATGAATCCAAAGTACGGCCCACCGGACGAGAGCGGGCAGCCCAGCGGCTGGCCATCGCCGACGGCGATGTCAGCGCCCTTGGTGCCCCACTGGCCCGGTGGCTTAAGCAGCGCCAGCGAAGTCGGGTTCACCGACGCGATCACCAGTGCGCCCTTCGCATGGGCCCAGTCGGTCAGCGCATCGACATCTTCAAGCGTACCGAAGAAGTTCGGCTGCTGGATGACGATGGCCGTGACATCTTCGTTATCCCATGCCGCCAGCGCACTGCGCGCCGTCTGTCCGGAGGCCGGATCGTAGGCGACATCTTCAAACTTCAGACCCTGCTGGCTGGCGCTCGAGGCACACACCGCACGGTAGTGCGGATTCACCGCACGCGGCACCAGGATGCGCGCCGACTTCGACTTGCGGTTGGTGCGCACGGCCATCAGCGCCGCCTCGGCCAACGCCGTGGCGCCGTCATACAGCGACGCGTTGGACACTTCCATGCCGGTCAGTGCCGCGATCATCGACTGGTATTCGTAGATGGTCTGCAGCGTGCCCTGACTGGCCTCAGCCTGATAGGGCGTGTAGGCACTGTAGAACTCGCCGCGCGTGACGATGGCCCAAACGGCAGAGGGAATGAAATGGTCGTAGGCACCGGCGCCGATGAAGCACAGCGGCAACCCATCCTGACGAGCACGGGCACGCATCAGCTGCATGACCTGCATCTCGTTCAGGCCGGGTGGAATCCCGGCCAGCGGAGCGGCCCGCAGGTTTGCCGGGATCTCGTCGAACAGCGCGTCGATACTCGGTGCGCCGACGGCCGCCAGCATCTCGCTGACATCAGCCTCGGTATGGGGAATGAACGGCATAGAGCCTCCGTGCGGTGATGCGCTTAGTTGGACGCCAGCACTGAGGCGTATTCAGCGGGCGACAGCAGGCCTGCACCGGCCAGCGGCGCAGTGGCCTTCAGACGCATGATCCAGCCCGCGCCATACGGATCCTGGTTGATCTGCTCCGGCGCACCGGCGAGCTTCTCATTGACCGCCACGACAGTGCCGGCGATCGGCGAATAGACGTCCGAAGCGGCCTTCACCGACTCGACCACCGCGCAGGCACCGCCGGCGGCGACTTCACGACCCACTTCCGGCACTTCGACGAACACCAGATCGCCCAGTGCGTGCTGGGCATGATCAGTGATGCCCAGTTCGATGGTTCCGTCGGCCAATTCGCGCACCCACTCATGACTGCGTGCATACAGGCGATCCGGGGGAACATTGCTCATGTTTGCTGACTCCAGTTCGAGATTGATTGAATTGTTCAGAGAGCGACCAAGGCTTTGCCATGGCGCACGAAGGGCGGCTTGACCACGCGCGCCGCATGCAGACGGCCGCGGATGTCGACCTGCACGGTATCGCCGGCAGTGCGCGGCACGCGTGCCAGTGCGATCGAACGCGACAGCGTGGGCGAAAATGTACCGCTGGTGATCTCACCCGCTGCGACACCGTCAACAACCACCGGCTGGTGCTGCCGCATCACGGCGCGCTCAGCGAGCAGCAGACCCACCTGCTTGAGCGCCACGCCCGCGGCGCGGAGCTTTTCCAGCGCGGCGCGGCCGATGAAGTTGCGATCCGCCGGCTCGAAGGCCACGGTCCACGCCAGACCGGACTCCAGCGGATGCGTGTTCTCATCCATGTCATTGCCGTACAGATTCATGCCGGCTTCCAGTCGCAGTGTGTCGCGCGCACCCAGACCGCAGCTGACCACACCCTGTTCGTTGAGCCGACTCCACAGGTCTGCCGCCGTATCGGCGGGCACCATGACTTCGAAGCCGTCCTCACCGGTGTAACCGGTGCGAGCGATGAACCAGTCGGCGAACTGCGCACCGAAGAAATTGCCCAGCTGCAGCGCTGCGGCCGCATCCTCGGATGAGAGCAAGCCGGCCAGTTGGTCGCGCGCCTCAGGACCCTGAACAGCCAGCATCGCTAGCTCGCTGCGCTCTTCGACCTGAACATCAAACTCGGCTGCACGCGGACGGATCCACGCCAGATCCTTGGTGCGCGTGCCCGCATTGACCACGAGGCGGAACCACTGCTCGTTCATGTAATAGACGATCAGATCGTCGATCAC
>CAYFPW010000184.1:0-3249 GCA_964345055.1 uncultured Steroidobacteraceae bacterium
GTCAGGAACTTCCAGGTGCCCTTCTCGCGACGCGCCACCTGCGTTGCGACATAGGTCGTCGCAGTCACCGACTTGTCGGCATTCACCATGCGATTGGTCTGTTCGCCTCTGACGACAGCCGTATCACCATAGACGCTGATAGTCAGCGGACCGCGAGTCGTCTCGCGCGGTCGCTCGACCACCGCCTTGATGAATCCGGCTTTGTCGTCGATGTGTCCGGTCCCATGCACATGCGTGTAATCATCGGCCAGGACCGCGCTCAGCGCTTTCGCATCACCCGTGTTCATGGCGGTCAGCCGCTTCTGCTCCAGCTCTTGCAGTTGCCGCTGGACTGCGGTCTGCGGTGCTGCAACCGGTTTCGGATATAACGCCGCGCCCCGCGTCTTGATCTCATCACCATCCAGACGAATGAACTGCATGCGGTAGAAGTGCTGCGGCAACTGGCCGGTAACCGTGACCGAATGCACCCACTGCGGATTGGCCGAATAACAGGTCGGATACTTCAGACCCGGGGCCACCTGACCCTTGGTATCGCGGAATCCCGGGGAGTCGGGGCGCATGTATTCGTTCGTGGTCTCGATCACAGGATAAAAGCCGCCGCCATCGTCAAAGTACACCGACGAATACGGGTGGCCGTGCCAGTTCTCTTTTTCCCCAGGCCTGATGAACACTTCCAGCAGCTCGACATGCGCATCCTGATATCGCAGATAATGATTGGCCGGCGCTGCCGCCACGGCCGCGAAGGCGTTCGGGAACGGCCAATCCGCTGACAGTGGCGCGCCCGACTGCATGGTGGGCGCTGAATTGAGCACCTTGGGGATGTCCTGCATCATCGACGCATACCAGGTGCGCCAGTTGGCCGCGAACCCGTCGCCATCGATACGCTTGTACTCGAGCCGGTAATAATGCTGCGGGAAGTTACCCTTGACGGTCACATCGTAGGCCTTCTGCTCAGCCTGCGTCTGGCACCAGGGATAGGACTTACCGCCCGGCGGCAGATTCGTCCCCGACACCAATCCACCTGTACCCGGCGGTGCGGAGAGCTCCGGCCACGGGGCGTCTGCAGCGATGATCGAAGGCAATGCCAGCGGTGCCATGGTGAACTTCTCGCCAGGCCAATGCGTGACCTCGACGAGCCGCGCATGCGCGTCTTCGTAAAGCACCTTTTCGCCGGCCAAAACCGGTTGGGCCACAGCGGCCAGCGCCATCAGCGCCAGTGATGCCGACATCCCCGTGACCGGGGCCGAAATTTTGTTGGACATACCCCCTCCAATCATCTCCGCTGACAACGATGCAAAGCTGATGTCATTTTGACTGCCCCAAGGCTGCGCCGCCAGTAGTACAGCACACAGTAGGCACCGAACTGCAGATCGCGGCTTGCGGCCTCACCAGTAGCAGGCTCCTTCCACCTGTCCGGCATCCCGCGGCCGCTCCTCATCGGCAGGGCGAACCCAATGCTCATTCATGAGCCTGGAGTAGTCATAGTCGGGGCTGTACTGAGGGCTCTCCCATCGCCGTCCGCGGATACCAAACAGCAGTTGCAGACTGCCGCCCAGATGCACTGCTTTGCGTCCGCGGCGCTTGGCATGTGCCGCAAGCGGAAATCCGTAGGCCCCGCAGCCGATCATGCAAACGTCATAGTCATGCCGGTCCATCGCCTCTTCCATGGACCGCAGTGCATCAAACCAGCTTTCAAACCGGGTTAACTCCCCGGCAATGCTCTGCACCGCACGGATTGTCATGAGCTGGAACGACGGCAGGATCTCCCGATCAAAGAGCTGCGTCCGCTTGCGATACTGACTCTCGATGGTGCGCGCAAAGGGATGCACCACCAGTACTTTCTTGCCCGCCAGCGCCTCGGTCCATGGGCGCCGCGCAAAGAATGGATTGAGCAGCTCCAGATCCACTTTCGTGGCGTGACCGATCATGGAGTCGAACAGAGTCTCGTCAGGCAACCACGAGCCCAGCACATCCAGCAACGGCAGATCAGCCATCATCCGCTCGCTGAATGCGCGGAGCGCATTCTCAGTGGCGGGAAACAGTCCGGCATTGCGATTCATCCGACGCAACAATTTTCGCTCCCACCACCACGGCGGCGCACGACCACGGATGTAATCCAGCACCGGATGTTCCGGTGCCGTAACGCCGGCATGATTCACCAGGCATTGCAGTTCACTGCTGCCGAAACGGGCGATCATTGCCGGACCAGGACTCTCCAGCCGCTCGCGAATCGCTGCAGCAGCAACGTCGGCATCGCGAATGCAGTCCGGGCGCGACCGTGACGGCGCACCGCCGAGCCGCCGATTGAGGCTGCGCAGCGCATCGAGCACGAATTGTTCGGCAGCAGGTGAGGACAAACGCATATCACCCCAGATTCTGACCACCGGCACAGTAGCAAAGAGGCGCCGCCGGGGGCTACAGAGCGGCAACACCGTGCTGCCATGCAGCCTTGAAATCACCTATTCAGGCCGCATCTCCGGACTCAATGGCTGCGATGGGGCCCAAGTCCACCCGCCGTGACCACCGGGATGACGTACAATGCTCGAGTGTCTGAAGGGGCCGACCGGTTTCGACGTGGGTTGCGAACCTTCAGGGGCGTGCCGAGGCGCAGTGGCCCTCGTTAATAACCATTGCAAACTTATAGTTGCCAACAACGACAACTTCGCTCTGGCCGCTTAATCCGGCCTAACCTCAGACCCGCTGGTGCCTGTGCCACGGAAACTGGGGACGCGCTCACAGGATCGCGATGCACCGTGCGACGGGATGCATCGTTAAGAGACACCGTCGCTGGCCAAGCGTTTTCCCTGCTGCTCGGGTAGCGTGAGGCGAGAAAAAAAGAGTCAGCTACGCGCGTAGATCCTGAAGTCTAGGACTTGCGGACGGGGGTTCAATTCCCCCCGGCTCCACCATCGCGGCTCCCCGGCAAACACCGAGGAGCCGCGACCATCTGGGAGTCATTGCCATCCATCTTTTCAGCCTCAGCCCATCGAGCTTCTCCGCAGCCCGTCGGCGTGCCATCGGCATCACCCTGATCTTTGGCGGCTTCTTGAACGGCTGCTCGAGCGGACCGACACCGCTGACCACCAACCTCTGCGAACTGCCGATCTATCCGCAACGTCTGGTGCAACTCGAGGCACAGATTGGCTCCGCACGCGACGGCCGCGCACTGCTGATGGACGCACGTTGTCCGGCCATCCGCATCGAGCTGCGACTGACCGGAGCGGCGGCGCGCAGTGGCTTCGATGATCG
>CAYFPW010000185.1:0-3243 GCA_964345055.1 uncultured Steroidobacteraceae bacterium
CGACTGGGATTCATCAAGAAGCCGAGCAGCATCGTGGACCTGCTGGCTATTCTGCCGTACTACCTGCAGTTCCTCGTGGTTGCGGATCTCAGATTCATCCGAATCCTGCGCGCGCTACGAATCCTGAAGCTATCGAGATACAACACTGCGCTAACCACGTTTGGCCAGGTGCTCAAGCGAGAGCATCGTGCATTTTTTGCAGCCATGTTCATTACCGCGCTGATCACGGTCATTTCGGCGGCTGTCGTTTACGAGCTCGAACATGCCGTGCAGCCTGACAAGTTCGACACCATGCCGCGCGCTCTGTACTGGGCTGTTATCACGCTAGCGAGCGTCGGCTATGGTGATATTTCGCCAATTACGCCGATCGGTCAGTCCTTCACGATGCTTTTGGCTATTCTCGGCATCGGTATCGTGGCACTTCCTGCCGGTATTCTGGGATCTGCCTTCTCCGACCAGCTTCAGCTGCAGCGAGAGCAGATGCTGAAAGAGGTTGAAGACGCATTTTCGGACGGCGTGCTTTCCGAAGACGAGGCTCGTCACCTTGAGGAAGAACGCATTCGCCTCCATCTGACTGAAGAGCAGTTGGAAGGCATGAAGGAGCGTGCCCGGGCGCGTTTTTCGGCGGAGGCTACACTGTCTCAGCGTATCCTCAAGGCCTCTGATGAAATCATCCGGCTGCGGGAAGAGCTGCACGCATTGCCGATCGAGGCGGCAATCGTCGAGATTGACAAGCTCAATCTTCCGGGGGCTGAGAAGGCCGCCCTGCGGGTGCTGCTGAAATAGTTGAAAGAAGCTTTGGAAAGCGGGTGGCGCCGGGTTCTTTCACGGGCCCGGCGCCACCGTTCCGAGGTTCTCTATTTGCTCTTGGTGCCGGTCTGAGTTGACGTCTTCGCCACATAGGGACGCATGACGTAAGAATCCGCCACCATCCCGTTCTTGCGGCCTGCGCCTTCCTTCGATGGGGTCCAGGTCTGTACGTAATCCACCTTCACACCTTCCGGGCCGACATGTGCGCGCAGGTAGCCTGAGCCACCCAACACCGTGCCGTGGGTGTAGCCGTAGCGCGTGCCACGATCGCCCAATTCAGTGGTGCGTGCGCTGGGCTGCGGACCTTCCTGGTAGACGATGCCGTCCAGATCCTGCTTGGCGTAAGTGTGATCATGGCCGTGGAAGAAGGCAGTGACGTGGTTCGCCACCAGTAACTGGTGAATCGGCATCGGCCAGTCCGGCCGCGCCTTGTCGAAGCCCCAGGTGTCGTCGAGGTTGTAGCCGCCCCATTCAAGGTACTTCGCGACTTCGATGCCGCCGCGCATGATGCCGTCCATGTCCTTCCCACCAATCAGGTTGTGGGCAAACACGAATTTGTATTTGGCCTTGCTGGTTTCCAAAGTCTTTTTCAGCCAGTCATACTGATCACGACCCAGCGTCAGGAACCAGTCACCGGCCTGCTCGGGCGGCTTCGGGACGTTCCAGTAAGGATCAAGCATGATGAACAGCGCATCACCCCATTCCCAGGCGTAATTGGCCTGGCGCAAGCCGATGCCGGGTTCATTCTTGCTGCTACCGGTGTAGAAGCCGTTGGGCTCCGGGTTGGGGAAATAACGCTTGCGCTCCACGGAGTCCCAGATCGGCAGGTCGTCTTTCGGACCCATGGGGTTGCCCCATTCGCCCTCGTGATTGCCAAGACCGAAATACAGCACGGCCGAATGGGTGAGTAGATCGTAGTAGGAGCGGTTCAACAGTGCACGCTGATGCACGCCTTCCATGCTGTGCGGACGCAGTCGATCGGTGAACAGGTTGTCGCCGACGTCCACCAGGAAATCCGGCTTGTCGGCCAGCATGTTTTTCAGCGTCAGCTTGTAAGTCTCGGCATCAGTCGCTTCATCCAGATGCGGATCGAACTGCATGACGAAGGTGAATTCGCTGCCCGGTTTGCGCTGGGTGTGGAAGGTATGCTCCGCGCGAGCCGTGAAATTCGCTGCGCCGGGTTCGCGATACTGCATGCGATAGTAATACTGCGTGTCCGGTTGCAGTTTCTCGATCAGCGCATTGATGGGCTGGTCGGCCGGTAGATAAGTGATGGGCGTCTTGGCGGTGTAAGAGCCCGGCTTGGTGCCGTACTCGTAATAGATCTCGACGTTCTGGCGAGCCGCAGCGTTGATGGTGATAGCTGTGTCGGTCGGACGGCCCAACATTTCCAGCCCGACGAACACCGGATCATTGGTGGCAGGCGGGTGCTGTACCTGTCGCTGGCCTTGCCCTTGGCCCTGTCCTTGTCCTTGTCCCTGTCCCGGGCCTTGTCCGGGGCGCGACTGGGCGCCGGCATGCATGCCGACCAGCAGCAGCGGCAATGCTGCAGCAGTGATCACGATGCGTCTGTTGCGGAAGTTCATGTCTGCATTGCTCTCCAGAAAATAAACGTCATCCCTGAATACCTGTCCCGATCAGTGAATCTGATCGGGACAGGTGGTTACCTCAGCGAGGCAGGTCGGTAATCAAGCCGCGCGGTGTCAGCGTGCGGCCCTTGAACGCCGGGTAATCCGGGCCGTAGCGATAGGCGCGGAAAACCTGGTTGATCATGGGCAGCTCGTCGGGCTTGATCTTGTAAACCCCCTTGGCCGTCACCGGGCTGATGTATTCCCACACCAGCGTCCCGTCGGAGGTAACTTCGAAGAGGTGACCTTCGGTATCTGAGCAGATCAGGGTGTTACCGTTCGGCAGGCGCTGTCCGCTGCTGCCAATCTGGCTGAAGAAACCCTTATTGCTCTGGGAGCGGTACTTCCACACGATCTGCTTGGACACCTTGCGCGGGATGTTGTGGGTGTCGGGGTGATAGGTCTCATTGACGTAACCGGCATCCGGCGGATTCACATATTTGCCGGTGTCGCGTCCGCTCGAGTCGAGATACGGGTTAACCTCGATGATCTCCGAGCCCGGTGTCAGTTGATGCAGGTACTGGGCATTGTTGAAGAACATCATGTGTCCGGCGCCCGGCAACCCGGGTGCAATCCACTGGGCATTGTGCACGCCACCGAGCTGGCGCGTACCGGTGCTGACGCGATCGTAGTTCTCCAGCAGGCTCGGTGCTTCACCCTGCTTGTAGCGTACCGGGTCGCCGAAGCGATAGAGGAAATCACCGGCCGGACCGGCGGCCTTGGCAATGCTGGCAGCCGGATTGCCTGCGACAAAGGTGCCACCGTGGTCGATCACATAGATCTCACCCTGCACCGAGCTGGTGAC